>JBASJP010000080.1:0-4194 GCA_049655345.1 Moraxellaceae bacterium | reverse complement strand
AGATGTCGATGGAGACCATGAACTCCAGTGATGCCAGTGCATGATCCATTTGCTTGCCGTTCGGCGTGGACAGCACGGGATTACCCGCATGGGTGACCAGCGCACGGATCTGCCCCTCGCCCGGGGTAAGGATTTCTTCGGCCATTACCGATACCGGCAACTCGCCACTGAACGCCGGCAACTGGCGCACGCGGGAGCGCTGTTTGCCATACGAGCCCGGAGACCCCAGCCCCACCAGATCAAGCGGCGGGGTCGCGAACATCATGCCGCCCTCCCGATCCAGATTGCCGGTCAGGATGTTCAGGATGTGCAGCATCCACGCCGTGAGGCCGCCGAACTCCTGGGTACAGGCACCTACACGGCCATAAATGGCGGCACGCTCTGCCATGGCGACGTCGGCGGCCAGCGTGCGAATCCGCTCCGCTGCAACGCCCGTTACCTCGGCCACCGTGTCTGGCGTAAACGGCGCCAGCGCCTGCTGCAACTCCAGCAGCCCTTCCACGTGGTGCTCAAGGTCACGCAGGCGCACCAGGCCGCGATCAAACATTTCCGAGGCCATGGCGGCCAGCAGGAAAAAATCCGTGCCGGGCCGGATGAACACATGATCATCCGCCTTCAAGGCCGTTTCGGTGAGGCGCGGATCAACCACCACGACACGCCCGCCGCGATCGCGAATACCCTTGATGCGCCCCATCACATCGCCCGCACTCATCAGGCTGCCGTTCGAGGCGGCCGGATTACCGCCGACGATGAGGAGAAAGTCCGTACGGTCCAGGTCAGGAACCGGAAACAGCAACTGATGCCCGAACAGCTGCTGGTTGGCCACCATGGTGGGCAGTTGATCGACGGATGTGGCGCTGAAGCGCTGCCTGGCACCGAGGGCATGCACAAACGCAGGCACTGCCAGCAGCGCCGGTGTATGCACGGTGGGATTGCCCAGATAGACGCCTATCGAGTCGCCCCCGGTTTGCTGGCGGATGCGCTTGAGGTTCTTCTCCACCTCGTCGAACGCCTCCTCCCAGGACACCTCTACCCAGCCGGTTGCCACCCGCTTCATCGGCCGGCGCAAGCGGTCCGGGTCCTCATGCAGGTCCTTGAGGGCAATCGCCTTGGGACAGATGTGCCCCCTGGAGAACGGATCGGCCTTGTCGCCCTTTATGGAGAGGATTTCACCGTCCTGATGCTCGATGACCACGCCGCACATGGCTTCGCAGAGATGGCAGATACGGAAGTGCTGGGCGGGTTGCGACATGACGGCCTCCTTGGCAAGAGCCCCGATCATAGCCCCCTCCCCCGCGTTTGGGGGAGACCGGGTACGCAACTGTGACGACACGGGGCTAGAATGAATGCCTGACCGGTCACTGAAGGCATGCCTTCCATGCCATGCCGACAGCGCAAAAGGAGTTTTACGCCATGTCCGCTCCGTCGCCAGACCTCACCAGCGTTCGCCAGACTTTTACCCTGAAAAACGGCCAGACCCGCGAGCTGTATTCCTTGCCCGCACTCGACGCCGCCGGGATCGGCCCTGTCTCGCGCCTGCCCGTGTCCATCCGCATCGTGCTGGAATCCGTGCTGCGTAATATGGATGGCCGGAAAATTACCGAAGCGCATGTCCGGCAACTGGCCAACTGGCAACCCCATGCGCCCCGCACGGATGAAATTCCGTTTGTGGTGGCACGCGTGGTGCTGCAGGACTTCACCGGTGTGCCCCTGCTGTGTGACCTGGCCGCCATGCGCAATGTGGCCGCCGCCATGGGCCAGGATCCGAAAAAGATCGAACCGCTGGTGCCGGTGGATCTGGTGGTCGACCACTCCGTGATGATCGATTACTACGCCTCACCCGATGCCCTGCAGAAGAACATGACGCTGGAGTTCCAGCGCAACGGCGAACGTTACGAATTTCTCAAGTGGGGCATGCAGGCGTTTGACACCTTCGGTGTGGTGCCACCGGGTGTTGGCATCGTGCATCAGGTTAATCTGGAGTACCTGTTCCGCGGCGTGCAGGAAAAAAACGGCGTGTGCTATCCCGACACGCTGGTTGGCACTGACTCGCACACCACCATGATCAACGGCGTTGGTGTGGTGGGCTGGGGCGTGGGCGGCATTGAAGCCGAAGCCGGCATGCTGGGGCAGCCGGTGTACTTTCTCACGCCCGATGTGGTGGGCGTGGAGTTGCGTGGACGGCTGCGCGAAGGCATCACCGCCACCGATCTGGTACTGACCATCACCGAAATGCTGCGCAAGGAAAAAGTGGTCGGCTCGTTTGTCGAGTTTTTTGGTGAGGGCACCCGCAACCTCACTGTGACAGATCGTGCCACCATCGCCAACATGGCGCCCGAATATGGCGCCACGATGGGCTTTTTCCCCGTCGATGAAGCCACCATTGCCTACATGAAAGGCACCGGGCGTAGTGCCGATGAAACCGATGCCTTTGAATCGTACTTCCGTGCACAGAACCTGTTTGGCGTGCCGAATGCAGGCGAGATCGACTACACCCGGGTGATCGCGCTCGACCTGAACAGCATCGTGCCGTCACTGGCTGGCCCGAAGCGTCCGCAAGACCGTATCGAACTGCCGGACATGAAACGTAATTTCGAAACCCTGTTCAGTCGCGCGGCCGCCGATAACGGTTTCAACAAGAAAGCCGAAGACCTGCACGTTCGCTACAACACCTTGCGCAAACTGCCGGCCGCCGTGGGGCTGTTGCCGCCCAAGCCGATGAAACGCCCGCTGCAGCGTGACGAAGTGGAGATGCTGGACAATCATCAGGAAGTATCGAAACACACAACACATGCATCAGGCACGATAGATGTTGGCCATGGCGACGTGATGATCGCGGCCATCACCTCCTGCACCAACACGTCCAACCCCAGCGTGCTGCTGGCGGCCGGCCTGCTGGCCAAAAAAGCCGTGGAAAAAGGCCTGCATGTGCATCCGCGCGTCAAGACCAGCTTTGGCCCCGGCTCGCGCGTGGTGCCGGAATACCTGAGTGCCACCGGCTTGTTGCCTTATCTGGAGCGACTGGGCTTTGGCATTGCCGCATTCGGCTGCACCACCTGCATTGGCAATGCCGGTGATCTGGCCAGTGAGTTCAACGACGCCATTATCGACAACGACATCATTGCCGCGGCCGTGCTCTCCGGCAACCGCAACTTCGAGGCCCGCATTCACCCGAACATTCGCGCCAACTATCTGGCCTCACCGCCACTGGTGGTGGCGTTTGCGCTGGCCGGCAACGTCAACCTGGACATGACGACCGAACCGCTCGGCATTGGCAGCGACGGCAAACCGGTCTACCTGCGTGATGTGTGGCCCAGCAATGCCGAGATCGAGGCACTGCTGGGTGCAGCACTTAACCCGGCCACCTTCCGTGAAAAATATGCGGACCTCACCAGGGACAACGACCTCTGGAACGACATCACGAATGCCGCAGGCAATGTGTACACATGGCCAAAATCCACTTATATCGCACGGCCACCGTTTTTCGATGACTTCACCGCGCAGCCCCAACCGGTTAGCCCGATTACCGGCGCACGCGCATTGCTGCTGCTCGGGGATTCCGTCACCACCGACCATATTTCGCCGGCCGGCTCCTTCCGCCCCGCCACCCCCGCAGGCAAATACCTGACCGGGCATGGCGTAGCTCCGGCCGACTTCAATACCTACGGTTCCCGCCGGGGCAATCACGACATCATGATTCGCGGTACGTTTGCCAACGTGCGCGTCAAAAACCTGATGCTGCCATTAAAGGAAGATGGCTCACGCACCGAGGGCGGCTTCACCCTGCTCGATGGCACACAGACCACCGTGTACGAGGCCGCCATGGAGTATGTCCGACGCGGCATTCCCACAGTGGTATTTGCCGGCGAGGAGTACGGCACCGGCTCCAGCCGCGACTGGGCCGCCAAGGGCACCCGGTTGCTCGGCATCAGGGCCGTGATAGCCAGATCCTTTGAGCGCATCCACCGCTCCAACCTGGTTGGCATGGGTGTGCTGCCCTTGCAGTTCAAGCCAGGCGAATCACTGCCAAGCCTGGGGCTCAAAGGCGATGAAACATTCGGAATTGTCGGCGTGGATGGCGACCATGCGCCACAGCAGGACATGACACTGGTCATCACGGCAACTGACGGCAGCACAAAAGAAGTGACGCTGCTGTCACGCATTGATACCCCCATCGAAGTGGATTACTACCGG
>JBASJP010000079.1:0-3534 GCA_049655345.1 Moraxellaceae bacterium | reverse complement strand
TAGCGGCGTGAACCTGTTTCGCCCCATCAACCTGGTGACTACGTTGAATCCTGCTGTGTGGAATGAATTAACCTTTCCCATTCACGTCAAGGCAACCCTCAAGACAACAATAAACACTATTGAGTCTGTTGTGGGTACGGCCAACTTCTCTATTTTATCAGATGGCAATATCGTTACTGATCTTGATGCAGATTGCAGCGCTGTTGACCTTGATTCTTTATGGGATGGGGATAAACAGGAACAATCAATGGGTGTGATTGGGCGGGTATTCCCGATCGACTCTCGTCTCTATGTCGAGCCAGTGCTGGTGATGCCGAAAACGGTGGAGTTTGGAGTTGATGTTGCGAATTCTTCGGTCGGAGGCCTCGGCAACCCGGTGCGGTTACGGGTTGATGCTGGTCCGGACTACCTCAAGGCATTCAGGAATACTGCTGGGGTCACGACTGATGATGAGCTTGCACTCTGGGTAAACAAATTCAAATTATTCAAGAATATTCATGATGGGAAGGAAACCGGCGAGGGTGCCGATGGTGTGTTCGTCACCGAGCCGGCGACTTGTCCGTAAGCGCATTGATTTAAACGTTATAAAAAAACCGCCAATAAAGGCGGTTTTTTTATGGCCCGCAAAAGATCAGGCCAATCGTCTGCGGAACAGTGGCGCCGGGTCATTCGCCGTTCCCTGATAAGGTGAGCTGAATGTATCCAGGGCCTGCAGGGCATCCTCAATATTCTTGTCAGCGCGAACAGCAAAGGCATTGAAGCCGCTGCGCTGCTGATAGAAGAGGGTATCCTTGAAGACATCGCCAACTGCTCGCAACTCGCCTTTGTAGCCGTAACGACTGCGCAGGGTATATGCCGTTGAGTAGCCACGACCATCGGCAAAAGCAGGAAACTCGATGGCGACCAGTGCAAGCTGGTCGAGATCATCGCTGATAGCCTCAGCAAACTCGTCGGCCTTCAGTTGCACCCCCTTGCCAAAGGGATGTGCAAGCAATACATCACGGTGAGATTGCCATGTTGCCAGTGAGACCAGTACATCTCCGGCAGGCAGTGTGAGTGAGCCATCATCCGCCAGGCTGACAAAAGTGTAGCTGTCATCAACGATGGCACGATCCTTAATGAGCCTGGACATAAACACGCTCCTTGAACACGTCGATACCGAGGCGGCGATACGCTTGAAGAAAAGACTCTTCCTTGCTGAGCCGGTTATCGAGATAGGTATTGATGATTTCTTCTATGATGTCAGCCATTGCTTCGGCGGCAAACGAAGGGCCAAGGATGTCGCCGATGCTGGCATCATGATTGGATGAGCCGCCAAGCGTCACCTGATAAAACTCTTCGCCGCGCTTGTCCACACCAAGAATGCCGATATGACCGACATGATGATGACCACAGGCATTCATGCACCCGGAAATATTCAGATCAAGCTTGCCGATGTTGTAGACGGTATCCAGATCATCAAATCGACGCTGTACAGCCTCGGCAATCGGGATTGATTTGGCGTTGGCCAGTGAGCAGTAGTCTCCGCCCGGGCAGGCAATGATGTTGGTCAGGTAGCCAATATTGGCTGTATCAAAACCAAGCACCTTCAGCTCCTGCCACAGGCTGAAAAGGTCACTCTGCCTGACGTCGGCCAGTACAATGTTCTGCTCATGCGTCGTGCGCAGTTCGCCAAAACTGTAGTCTTCGGCCAGCGTTGCCACCGCATCCATCTGTTCCGCGGTGATATCGCCTGGTGCTATGCCTGTGCGCTTGAGTGACAGGGTGACTATGCGGTAGCCCGGTTTTTTGTGGGCATGTGTGTTGCGTTGCAGCCAGTTGGCAAAGGCTGCATTTTCCTGACGGGCACTAACGAAGCTTGCTGGCTCATCCGTCAGTTGCTCATAGACCGGTTCAGTGAAAAAGCTGCGCAGACGATCAAACTCTGCAGTTGGCACAGTCAGTGGTCCGCCCTTGAGGTGAACCCATTCAGCCTCGACTTTTTGCGCAAACACGGCAGGTGTGAGGGCCTTGACCAGGATCTTGATGCGCGCCTTGTACTTGTTGTCGCGGCGACCGTGCAGGTTATAGACACGCAGCACCGCCTCAAGATAGGAAATCAGGTCTTCCCGGGGCAGGTAATCCCGAATGACACTGCCGACAATCGGGGTGCGGCCCAGACCGCCACCAACCATGATGCGATAACCGATGTCACCGGCATCATTTTTGACAATATAGACGCCAATATCATGAAGTGCTGTAGCAGCCCGGTCCTCATCAGAGAAGGCTGATACCGCAATCTTGAACTTGCGGGGGAGAAAGGCGAACTCGGGATGAAAGGTCGACCACTGGCGAATCAGCTCGCAGGTGGGGCGGGGGTCTTCAATTTCGCCCGCGATCACACCGGCAAACTGGTCGGTCGTGGTATTGCGAATGCAGTTGCCGCTGGTCTGGATGGCATGCATCTCTACCTTGGCCAGTTCTGCCAGAATGTCCGGCACATGCTCCAGCTTTGGCCAGTTGTACTGCATGTTCTGGCGCGTACTGACATGGCCATAACCACGATCCCAGGTCCTGGCGATGTAGCCAAGCGTGCGCAACTGTGTGCTGGACAGCAGGCCATAGGGAATGGCAACCCGCAGCATTGGTGCAAAGCGCTGGATATAAAGGCCGTTTTGCAGCCGGAGAGGGCGAAACTCGTCTTCGCTGAGCTCTCCGGCCAGGTATCGGTTGGTCTGGTCGCGGAACTGGGCGACTCGCTCATCGACAATACGCTGGTCGTAGGCGTCATACTGGTACATGGCGAAACCTGGCAAGGGGACTTGTTTTCAAGGGTCCGAAGAATACCAAGTCTTGATCAATAAACAAAAATGCTTTTTTTGAATGGGCTTATTCAGATTTACTGATCAATTATGGTGATGAAGCCGGCTATTTCTGTCTGACAATAGACAAAAGTGCTAGCGGCTGGCGCTTGGCTGTTGATACGATGACCGGCTTCTATACTGTTGCTGCATTGATGCGAGTTCATCATGAGTTTTCGCGCCTCCGAAAGTCTTTCTGAGCAAATTGCCCAGCACCTTGCCCAGCAAATCATAATGGGCGATCTGGTTGAGGGGGAAAGGATTCAGGAGCTTCGCATTGCCAAGGAGCTGAATGTCAGTCGAGGCTCGGTGCGTGAGGCACTGCTGGTCCTGGCCCGAAAGCGGCTGATCGAGATTTATCCCCGCCGTGGTGCGGTGGTCTCTGAAATGTCTCCGGTACAGGTCAAGGCGCTCTACGAGGTGCTGTCGATGCTGCTGCAGATGATTGGTCGCACAGCGTCGGAAAGCTGGCGCCAGCACGACATGGAAGGCTTTGTTGGTCAGTTGCAGCGTCTGCAGTCCTGTGTCGATGAGGGGGATATCGAGGGCTTTAACGAAGGTGTCTTCGAGTTTTTCAATATGGCATACCGCTTTGCAAACAATAGCTATGTCTCTGATATTCTTGATGATTTGCAACCGGCCGTGCGCCGTGCTGCTTATCTTGCCCTGCATACGGACCGGCGCGAGCTGGATG
>JBASJP010000078.1:0-4667 GCA_049655345.1 Moraxellaceae bacterium | reverse complement strand
CTTCAATACCCAGTCCACGATGGAGTCGGACGGGTTGAGCATGACCATCTTGGACTTGTTTTCGGAACCACCGCCCTTGGCCGCAACAGTGATATCAACCTTGTCACCCGGGACGATGCTGTAGTGGATGACAGCAGGAGTGTTGTCTTTGGTGTTCTGGCGCTTGCCGGCCGGGTCACGCAGGATGGAGGCGCGCAGTACATTGTCCGGATTCAGGTAGGCGCGACGCACGCCTTCGTTGATGGCGTCATCCAGGCTCATGCCACCCAGATCCCAGCGCACCTCCATGCCCACCTTCACGAACACGGTCACGATGCCGGTGTCCTGGCAGATCGGGCGGTGCCCCTCGGCGCACATACGCGAATTGATGAGGATCTGGGCCATGGCGTCCTTGGCAGCCTGGCTCTCCTCCCGCTCATAAGCCGCATTGATGGCCTGAATGAAGTCTACGGGGTGGTAATAGGAGATGTACTGAAGGGCGTCGGCAACGCTCTGGATAAGGTCGTCCTGCTTGATGACAGTCATGGGGTCTCCGGGCTGGTCGCGGTATGCGTGCGTGCAAGAGGTCAGGCGGGACATTGTGTGCCCTGCCTGCTGAGGGCGTCGATTATACCCAAGCCGGGAGCGGATATCCGCCCCGGAAGTGCTGGCAATCAGCCTGCGGAGACCGGATGCTGGCGCAGCCAGTCCAGAATAAGCTCATTGACCGCCACGGGTACTTCGCGATGCAGGAAGTGGCCAGCCTCGGCAATACGACGAACCTCCAGCCCCTTCTCGAAGTCCTGTTCACGCATGAGGCTGTCATACAGGCGACTGTCCATGCAGCCATCCTTTTCGCCGGTGATTGCCAGTGTCGGGACACTGACCTTGCTGGTGAGCAACCGCCATGATTGCTGGGTCGAAAGGGAAAGGGGCTGCAACAAGCAGCGGTAATACTGGGTGGCCGCGTGAGTCACCCCTTCCGCACGGAATGTCGCCTTGACCTGCTCTATCTCGGCCTGCGAGTAATGCCAGTCCGGCGACCAGCGCTGCCAGAGTGTCTCGATAAAGGCGTAATCATCACGCTCGACAATCATCTCGGAGGCTTTCTGGAATTGCATGAGGAGGATATAGGCCGACTTCACCAACTGGGCTGGCACACCCACCACGCCCTGCAACCCCCTGCGCAAATGAGGAATCGCCAGCGTCGTCAGCGAGGAAAACTTCTTGGGCTGCAATGCCGCCGCAACGTAACTGGTCAGGGCACCCCAGTCGTGGCCTACCAGATGGCACTGCTTTGCATCGAGATGCTTCATCCAGGCAAACACATCCGAGGCCAGATGAATCAGATGATAAAGATCGCGTGGCGAGCAGGACGATGACTCATAACCACGCATCATTGGCGCCACCACACGGTATCCCTGCGCGGCAATCGCCTCCAGTTGGGCATCCCAGGAATGAAAATCATCCGGAAATCCGTGCAACAGAAGCACAAGAGGCCCACTGCCTGTTGCTCGAGCCGTGAATATCAGCCCGTCATGCTCAAGGGTCAGTAATTCAATCGCACTCATGAGTAACTACTCCAGAGCCCTGGACAGCATCATCCGCCAGAATACTGGCAAGCGACTGCTTCAGCTCGACATCAATGGATTCATTTACGCGCAGCAGCGCCGGTTTCAGCACACTCACCCAGTGATCATCCGCATGAAGCCGCTCAATATCTGAAGGCTGTGGCAATGACCATGGCAGAGCCCTGTAAAAGCTTGAAAAACTGATTTTCTCGAGATTACGAGCCAGCACGTACGAACCATCATCCGTGCGCTGGATAATATGTTCACGCTGCAGGATATCGGCAAACTGGAACCAGAGTTCTGTCTCTTGCCCCCCCAGAATACTCAACGCCTCGATGTCCGTCACGGTACCGCCATGCAACTGCTTGCGCCAGAACAGCTGCAGCACATCAAGCAGCGCAAGCACCGGATGACGACTCGCCAACCCGGTTCGCCGAAACACGGCCAATGCACGGGTAACTTCCACTCCAAGCAGAATGATTATCCAGGAAACATAAATCCAGATCAGAAAAACGGGCACTGCGGCAAAGGCACCATACACCAGAGTATAGGAAGAGAAATAGCTGACAAACAGGCCAAAGCCATTCTTGGCAAGCTCGAACAGAAATGCGGCAAACAGCCCACCCCAGAAACCTGCACGCAATGGCACCTTGCAGTTGGGGACAGCCACGTACAACAACATGAAGGCCAGTGTCGTCGACAAAAATGGCAACAACTGCAAACCAGGCGCTACATCATGAACGACGGAAGCCGCCGTACTGAACAGCTTGAGTGAGGTCAGATAGGAAGAAATCCCGAAGCCGGCGCCGAGCAGAAGAGGCCCCAGGCTGAGCACTGCCCAGTAACGCAGAAAGGCCACCACGCCCTTGCGTGCCACGCGCACCTTCCATATTTCATTAAAAGCCTTTTCAATCGTAACCAGCATCATCAAGGCCGTTACAAACAACATGCCTACGCCCACAACCGTCAGGCCGCGCGCCTGCTGCGCAAACTGGTGCAAGCGCTCCTGTAACGCAGCTCCGGTACTGGGAATGAAGTGCTCAAATACAAAGTTCTGGATATCGACACTAACGTGTTGCAGGGAGGGGATGCCTGACAGGATGGCGAAAGTCACTGTCATGATTGGTACCACCGCAAAAAGCGTGGTGTAGGTCAGCACAATGGCGTTCTGCCGGCAGTTGTCCGCCAGAAAGCGCCGCACTACAAACCGGATAAAAGACAGACTCTGGCGCAAAACAGGCAGTGGCATGGGTTTTCCAGTGGAATCAGGCAACCGGTCAAGTATTCCTGTCATGGTGCCAACTGTCGAGTGTGACCTGCCCTGCCTTCACGGCTACAATGCCGGCCATTGCCCTGACGATACCTGACCATGCTCACGATCTATCACAACCCTCGCTGCTCCAAATCACGCGAGGCGCTGGCGTTACTGGAAGCATCCGGGCGGCCGCTGACCGTTATCCTCTACCTTGAGACACCTCCGGACAGTGCCCGCTTACAACAACTGGTTCGCCAACTTGACATGCCTGTCCGTAAACTGTTGCGCACCGGCGAAGAGGAATACGAAGCCTTGGGCCTGGCATCTCCTGAACTGACTGACGCCAGGATCATTGATGCAATAGCAAGGCATCCGCGCCTGCTGGAGCGCCCAATCGTGGTAAATGACAATCGTGCCGTTATTGCCCGACCACCTGAGCGCCTCAAGGAGCTGCTGAAGTGAGTAATACTCCGTACGTACTGGTGCTTTACTACAGCCGTCATGGTGCAACCCGCACAATGGCGAAGCTGATTGCCCGAGGCATTGAAAAGGAAGGAATGGATGTCCGCCTTCGAACCGTTCCCGCAGTCTCAACGGTAACCGAAGCAACTGCTCCGGACATCCCCGAGGATGGAGAGCTTTACTGCACAGAAGAAGACCTGGCCCACTGTGCCGGCCTGGCCATGGGCAGCCCGACCCGTTTCGGCAACATGGCTGCCCCACTCAAGTACTTCCTGGATGGAACCAGTGGCCTGTGGCTGAACGGCGCACTGATCGACAAGCCAGCCGTGGTATTCACCTCCACCAGCTCGTTGCACGGCGGTCAGGAAACCACCCTGGTCAGCATGATGCTGCCCTTGCTGCACCATGGCATGAGCATTCTCGGCCTGCCCTACTCCGAAGCAGGCCTGCTGAAAACCACCACCGGTGGCACACCTTACGGCGCCAGTCACTTGGCCGGCGCAGACAGCAAGCGTCCGGTGGATGACACAGAAAGTGAGCTGTGTGTGGCGTTGGGCCAGCGTCTGGCCCGCCACGCGCACAGGGGGCTGTCATGAGTGGTTCGCGTGCTGATCAGGCTCGAAAAGTGACCCTTGGCCTGCTGGCTGCCCTGCTGGTCCTGATGACGGTTGAAACGATCCTGTTTGCACCACCCGGCATACAGGTGATGGCCATAGCGGTAGTGATTGCCATCAAGATCATTCCGCCGGGACTCTTCTACTGGCCCGTAGCCAAAGGCCGTGCCTTCAGTGCCGTATGGCTGGGCATACTGCTACTGCCCTATTTCTGCTGGGCAGTGCTGGGAGGAATGGTGGCAGGTCTGGAGGGAGGGGTTGCAGTCATCAAGGCCATCCTGACCGCCTGCTGCTTTGTGTCTGCCATGTACTTTGCCAAATGGCAGCGGTCTGAAACGGGGCAATAACCAACACGATGGCCCAACGTGACCGCATCAGTGCATGTGGCCGACGGGTCATGGCATTATTATCAACAACAGGTCTGCGTATGATTTAATCCCGTTAGACAAGAATCATTTTTTGTCAGACAAAGAGGATTGTATGCGCCCCTTGCTGATTCTAGCCCTGCTCCTGCTTCCCTCTTCCCTGCGGGCCACCACGCCGACTGATCGCGGCCAAAGCATTGCCATTGCCGCCGACAACCGTCTTCATGGCTATGGCGACATGCAGGGAAGGCTGGAAATGATCCTGACCAGCCCGAGTGGTGATACTGCCAAACGTGTGCTGCGCGTTCAAAGTCTGGAGAGCGGCAAGAACAGCGACAAAACCCTGATGGTGTTCGAGACGCCACGCGATCTGGCTGGTACCGGATTACTCACCTGGACTCATCATGAGGGTGATGATGAG
>JBASJP010000077.1:0-4633 GCA_049655345.1 Moraxellaceae bacterium | reverse complement strand
GCAAATGCCAGTGAGGTCAACGCCATGCCGGCATCGGAGATGTCCAGCATATTGGTCAGTACACCGGTGCCACCCCAGGAGTAGAAATTCACGCCGTTGACGGAATAGGAACCCTCACCGCAACTGGTGGTGGGAACGCCAGCGGGAAACACGGCATTGAAACTGGCGGCGCCAGCCGTGGTCAGCGAGTTGAGGCCGGCCAGCGAATCCTGTGAGAGGGTTTCACCCGCCGCCAGACCGATCAGGGCACCGAAGCCGTTGACCACCGAGGTCAGCAGTGAGGTCAATGGTGCGCCGATCACTGCCAGATCAGAGGCCTGCTTGATCAGGTCGGCCACGACAGTGCCCTTGGTGACGCCACCCACGGATGTTGCCGATGCAATGCGCAGGGGAATGGTGCCGGCCACATAACGGATGGACTGGTTACCGTGGCTATGGCCGATCAGGTTGACCTTTGGCGCACCGGTAATGGCCAGGATGTCCTGCACCTGATTCAGCAGTTGTTCGCCACGCACTTCCGAGGACTGGAACGACGCGACCTGGGTGAGGTGGACAGAGGCGCCATTGCTGGTCAGATCCTGCGGAATGCCATACCAGTAATCGAGGGGCCCGATCTTGTCGAAACCGGCCATGCCGTGGGCCAGCACGATCGGATACTTTGTCTTGGCATAGGTGGAGGCGGCGGCAGCAGGAGCGGTGGCGAGCATGGTGCCGGCGGCAAGCAGCAGCGATGTGGTAGCGAGCTTTATCATGGTGTCATCCTTGTTTGTTTTGGTTATTTGCGCAGGCCCCTGTTTTCCAGTGGGCCAATGGCGCTTGTCACGAGCGTCTTGTTCTTTTGAGTGGTGACGAGCGTAGCCAAAGTGGGGATGAACGGCGCATAACAATAATGGCCGGATGCATAAACAAATTCGGCCATGGCGGGTGCCAGTGATGCCTTTCCGGTGAATAAAAAAGGCGGCCATTGCGGCCGCCTTTTTGCTGGATCAGCAGGGCTTCAGCGCTTCTGCAGCCATTCGCGCAGGGCGCCGTACACACGTTCGTCGTCCAGCATGGCCATGTGCCCCAGTGCCGGGAGCTCTACCCGCGTGACCTGCTTGCCGCCGAGTGCCTTGTCCGTTTCCACATGCTGCCCGAGGGCGCTGCGCACCGGCACCAGGCCATCACCCAGCCAGTGACGCTTGCTGCTGCGGCCCAGATGGCCGGCAACCAGCAGGTGCCGGGTGTCGTCATGCAGGGCAACGTGATGATCGTGATCCGGCGGGGTAACCCGGCCATGACGCAGGTCCATGATGCCGGCACTGCGCAGGTTGCCCAGCTTCATCAGCGGCTTTGTATAGGGGGTCAGGCCAAGCAGGCTGTTGGCTCCATGGCCAAGGCGTTCCAGCGGGGCCCCCTGATGCGGCGTGCCGAGATAGGCGGCCTGCTCCAGCCGGCTTGCCCAGCGCAGCCCGGAGAACCGTGCATGATGGGTGGCGGAACGGATGACCAGCCCACCCATGCTGTGCCCGATCAGGGTCAGCCCGGCACGCTTTTCAAGTCTTGCCGTGTCCAGCAAGGCAGAAAGGTCGGCACCGTTTTCATGCACCGGGCGACCGGTGTTGTAGCGCAACCATGCCACCGCCAGACCGGCTTCGCGCAACTCGCTGACAAACGCGGTGTGTGCGGGGCTTTGCCATTCGCGGTCGGACAGGCACAGGCCGTGAATGAAGAGGACAAGCCCGCGCCGCCCCTCACTGCTCCACTCTTCGGTGGTCATGGGTTGGCCGGCGTCGTTGCATAGCGTCATCTGCTGGTGCAGCGGATTTTCCCAGTCGCTAACGGCATCGCCTGCCACCCCGTTGAGGATGCTGCGGAACAGCCCCCAGGGGCGGCTGGCGGGTGCCGGCTCGTGGGCCTGCAGGAACTGCTGGGTGAGCCGGGCCAGATGCCGGAAGGTGTTCATCACCAACTGATAGGGCAGGGGCGCCTTTTCTGCCGGGGCTGTGGCCTGGCTTTTCCACGGCAGTGGCAGGTGCCGGATGGTGGCATGCATCTCGGCGGTCAGGCGGGTGGCCTCGCTGGCGCCAAGCAATCCCAGGTGCACCAGTGCCACACCCCGTATCAGCAGTGTGCTGGTCGGGCCGGGGGCTGGTGGGGTGGATGGCGGGAACGCGTCAGTCATGGCAAAAGCCTTTGTGAACAGTTGTTCACATCCTCGCGCGCATGACGACCTTCGTCAATGTCACTGGTCGGTGTAATTGTCGGACAGCCAGGATGCGGTAGCATGCGCGGTTACGGGCATTCGCCGGCAGCAAGGGTAAGGTGTGATGGTGCGGTGGCAGTACATTATCTGGTTGGTGCTGGGCATGAGTCTGGCAACGGTTACCCGGGCGGGGGACTATTTTCTGGATGGTACCCAGAAAGGCGACCTCATCCTGTATGGCCGTATGACAGGTCAAGACGGGGCGCTCTACGATGTCTGGGTGGTGCCCGGTTATGTGCCCCCCGCGCGCAATGCCCGCAAGGGCTGGGCGCGCGCGGGGGAGTCGCTAAAGGCTTACGGGCGTGCCGGGCACTATCGCAAGCTGGGTAACACCTCGCGCAGATGGCTGCGGTTTGCCGGCAACGACCTGTTGCAGGAATTTGCGCTGGCCGGCACGGGTACTGCGTGGACAGAGGCGCTGGACACCGCCAGCCAGCGCGTCAACCGGCGGGTGTTTGGCTGGTGGTTTGCCTATCCCTGGGCGGTAATCGAGGCATCTACCGAAAGCCTGCTCCGCACCGGCATCGGTATTCCCGGCAGTGCCTTGACCGCCGTCGGATCGTTTACGCTGGTGCCCGCCGCCTATTTTGTGACACCGGCCGTGATGAGTGCTGGTTATGCGGCGATACCGGGCACGGCACTGCCACTGGTGGCAACCACCTGGAATACGGTCATTGCACCACCGCTCGCACTTGCCGGTGAGCAGCCGGCACCAGAGCGTGCGGATGGTTTCTGGATGAAGCGGATCAACGATCCGGCGGAAGATAATATCCGGGCACGCCTGGTGGCCTGGCAGTCGCAGTGGAGGGATGACGCGGAGCTGGTGGCGATGCGTGAGGCGCTGGCGACCACCGACAGGATGCATGCCGAAAAGATTGCAGCGTTGCGTGCCGACATCGATGCGGAAGAAAAATTACGTCGCAGTGCAGCAGAAGCCTTCGAGGCGCAGCGACGTCATGTCGTTGCGAAAAAGACCGTAGAGCAGGCACCCCTGCTGCGCGAAGAACTGGCCGCACAGGGATATACCCCGGCACGCCTGCAAACGCAGCGAGGCATGCTGAAAAACATCCTGCTGGAGCAAGGCATGGATGAAAAAGAAGCGACACGCATGCTGGATGTGCTGATCGGGCCAGATACCAGTTTGCCAGGGCAATCTCGCGGTGATGCCGAGAAAACTGATCCGTTGCTGCAGATCCGGGATCGTCTCTGAATACGACAGTCGTGTAAAAAAGGGCACCCGGTGGTGCCCTTTTTTTCGTGCAGCATCACGTCATGTCAGAGCTTGCGCTGCCACGCGATGCCAAACGAGTTCTCTTCCATGTGCAGGTTGGCGTTGCCGCCACCCAGTCCGGCCGGCGGAAAGCCGGGCGGGATCGAGTTGCTGCCCTGCACGGACACTTCGGGCATGTGGGCCACAAAGAGGCTGACCGAGTTTTTCTCGTTCACCGTAAAGCTGCCACCGATGGTGTAGTGCTTTTCCACCACGCCAGGCGCGAGGATGTTGAAGAAGGTTTCGCCAGCGGGGATGGGCTGATCCAGATCGCTGTAGCCGGCACGCAGGGTCAGCGTCGGGGTGACCTGGTAAATGGCGCCAAGCTTGATCACGTCGACATCATTCCAGCCAAAGCCGGGGCCGTTGTCACTGCCCAGTGGCTGGCCGGCAAACAGGGTGCTCACGCTGTTGCCAACGGCCGGAATGTCGCTCAGGGCAATGTGCTGGTAGTCGGCAAGCAGGGTCAGCTTTGGCGTGACCTTGACGGCTGCACCGATCGTCCATGTTTCGGGAATGTCGAAGTCGCCCTGGTCGGCAAACAGGCCGGCATACTTGTCAAACTCGCTCATCAGGGTTTTCGACTGCCAGCTGGCACCCAGCGTCACACGTTCGCCAAACTGGCCCTGCCAGCCGAGGCGAAGGCCGGCACCGGTGGCGCTGTCGGTGCCATTGTCGCTGACATGGGCAGGATCGGCCGAGAAGCCGCTGAAAATGCTGATGCCTTTGGCTTCAAACGTCTGGTAGGCCAGATTGAGGGCAAGGCCGACAGACTGGCCTTCGGCAAAGCGCCATGCCACTGCAGGTGTGATGAACAGCTGTTCCAGATTGATGCCGGCCGGGCCAGTGGCGCCAAAGCGGGCATAGGGATTGCTATTGCTGTTGTAGTCCGTGTTCATGCCGCCGTTGCCATACACCGCAAGGCCCACGGCCAGTGAGGGGCTGAGCGCGCGGTTGTAGCCAAACTCGGGAATGTAGAAGCTTTTTGTCCCGTTCCCTTCAAACTGCTGGTCCGGACCAAAGGCATTGCCGGTGATTTCTGCGCCACGCTCGGGCGTGAAGACCTCCAGACCAAGGTCCAGACGGTTACCCAGATCCACCAGGCCGGCCGGGTTGGT
>JBASJP010000076.1:0-1645 GCA_049655345.1 Moraxellaceae bacterium | reverse complement strand
GCATTCAGGTAGGAATAGAACAGGCGGGTGGTTTCCATTTCCTGCCGGTAATTCACCTCGCGATGCATCATCAGGCGCACTTCATCGAGCCATTCCTCGAATTCGCGCGTCATTGGCACGACCTTGGTGACCTTGAGCAACTGGGTGACCAGGCTGAGGTCGGTGTCGATCGCCTGGGCCACACCCGGATACTGCACTTTCAGGACCAGTTCGGTGCCATCACTCTTGCGACGGGCACGGTGGACCTGCGCCAGCGAGGCAGCGCCCAGCGGAGTGTGGTCTATCTCCAGCTCGGAAAAGCGTTTTTCGCCCAGCTGCTCACGGATCACGCTTTCCATGGTCGGCCAGCTGAGTGCGGTGGTGTCGTCATTCAGCTGGTGCAGGGCATTGGTGATTTCAGGTGGCAGGAAATGCTCGCCATACAGCGCCATCATCTGGCCGATCTTGACCACCGACCCCTTGAGCTTGCCCAGTTCGCGGACCAGATACTGGGCCTGTTCGGCCATGGCCCGGCGGCGTTTGCCCTCGCGCTCTTCCGGGCTGGCAAACATCGAGCCGGCCGCACCGGCGGCCAGACGTGTACTGGCGATGAATCCGGCCTTGGCCATGGAGAAACGGCGTTCAAAAGCCCCTGTTTTCAGGCGCTTCATCTCATGGGGGTTGTCGCTCATCGGAGAATCCGGAGGGGCAGGGAACCGGTATTCTACCCGAAGCTCCGGCCAATGCGTTTACCCAAAAAGGGATATGACCTTGATTTTGGCGAATGTTGCGGGCCGAACAACCCGGTATGATTCGTTTTCCCGAGTAGCTGACTGGATGGTTCCTCCGATGTCTCGTGCCTTGCCTGATCCGCTGGACTTCACGCCACCCCCGCTGAGCCGCCTCAAGCGTCAGCTGTGGCTGCAGCAGCAGTGGTTTGCCCCGCAAACCTTCGGGATGGAGCATCTGGACCCTTCGCGGCCGGCACTCTATGTGGGTAATCACACCATATATGGCGTGCTTGATGCGCCCCTGATGTTGCTGGATGTCTACGAAAAGACCGGTATCTATTTCCGTTCCCTCGGCGACCGCTTTCATTTTGATGTGCCCGTCTGGCGCGACCTGCTGCTGGATGGCGGAGCCGTACACGGTACCCCAGAGGTGTGCTCCGCACTGATGAATGCCGGTGAGCACATCATTGTGTTTCCCGGCGGCGCGCGCGAGGTGTTGAAGAACCGTGGCGAGGAATACCGGCTGGTATGGAAGAACCGTACGGGTTTTGCCCGCATGGCCATGCAGCATGGCTACGACATCATCCCGTTTGCGGCGCTGGGTGCGGATGATGCCTACAGCATCCGTTATGACAGCCAGCGGTTCCGGCAGAGCCTGCTGGGCAAGGTGGTCAAGAAGACCGGCCTGATGGATTCGCTGTTTCGCGGCGGCGACACGCTGGGTCCCCTGGTGACGGGCGTTGCCGGAACCACCCTTCCTCGCCCTGAAAAAATGTATTTCATGTTTGGCGAGCGTATTTCCACCGCCGCACTGCAGAATGACTACCAGAGCAAGGCTGCCCAGTGGCAGGTGCGCAAGCAGGTGGAAGTGGCGATTTATAACCAGCTGGATAGCTTGCGGGGTATCCGTGCAAAAGACACGGACTGGTCGTGGT
>JBASJP010000075.1:0-2634 GCA_049655345.1 Moraxellaceae bacterium | reverse complement strand
GGCCCGGCCACCAACGCCACGCTGATGCAGTTGCAGACGCCGCCCTCGGCGTTGCTGCTGGATACCTACAAGGCCTGGGCTGGCGCAGAGCCGTCCCGCTATGCCGGCAGCATTCCGCCCCACATGGTCAGTGCCCGCATTGCCCTGCCAATGGTGTCGGCACTGACGGCACAATCACCCTACCCGCTGCTCAGCGTGCTCAACCAGGGTGTGCGGCTGCAAATCCACACGCCACTGCCGGCCGGGGAAACGCTCGTGCTGCGCGGCAAACTCGTCGAGGCCTCTGACGACGGGTACCGTGCCCGCATTCATTCCCGTGTAGAGGTTGGCACCGCCAGTGCGCCCAATGCCATCACCGTCGATGCCATGGCCGCCGTGATGCTGAAAAAACGCCCGGACACCGACAAGGCCGCCGCACGAACCGAGCCGGACTACCAGACGGTGGCCAACTGGCAGGCAGCGGCAAATGAAGGCGTGAAATTTTTCTACCTGACCGGTGATTTCAATCCGATCCACACACTGCCTGCATTTGCAAAATACACCCGTTTTCGCGGCTGCATCATGCATGGCTATGGCGCCTTTGCGCAGGTGTTCGAGGCCGTGCAGCGCAGCGGTGTCACCATCAGCGACATCGACATCCGCTTCATCAAACCATTGCCATTGCCAAGCCCGGTGCTGCATATCCAAACCGCCCGTACAGCCGACGCAGATGGTCGCTACGCCGTCCGCCTGATCGACGCGGACAACAACCTGTATCAGGTCGGCAGCTTTCTGCCGCAAGGGGCCACGAAAAAATGAAGTCACGCCCGGATGACCGCCTTCCCGTACTGATTGCCGGCGCACGCACACCGTTTCTGGACAGTGCCGGCGCCTACTCGCCATTGATGAGTTATGAGCTGGGTGCAAAAGCCATCGCGGGGCTGATGCAACGCGCCCCGGTGGATGTACAGACAATCGGTCTGGTCGTAATGGGCACCGTACTGCACGAGGTGAACACCACCAATGTGGCACGCGAGAGCATGCTGGCGGGCGGACTGCCCAGCACCATTCCGGCATACACGGTGGCTATGGCCGGCATCTCGCCGTCCGTTGGCGTGATGAATATCTGTGACCAGATTGCACTGGGCCGTCTGGACATGGGCATTGCCGCCGGCACCGAAAATTTCTCGGATGTGCCTGTGCGACTGTCACAGAACATGCGGCGCATGCTGATGAAGCTGCGTCAGTGCAGAAGCGGCAAGGACAGGCTGCGCATTCTGGCCGGCCTGCGCCCGGGAGACTTCAAGCTGGAGGCCCCGAGCAGCTCTGACTTCACCACTGGCCTCACCATGGGTGCCGCCTGCGAAATCATGGCGAAAAAATACGGTGCCACCCGCAGTGCCAGCGATGCATTTGCCGCGAGCAGCCACGCCCGTGCCATTGAGGCCACAAAAAACGGTTACTTCAGACAACAGATCATCCCGGTGCAGGTCGGCACCGTCACCGTGACGGAAGACAACACTGCACGTGCCGATGCCACCACAGACACACTGTCCCGCCTCACACCGGCGTTTGATCGTGAACACGGCATCATCACACCGGGTAACTCCTCGCGCTTCTCCGACGGTGCTGGCGCCCTGCTGCTGGGCAGCCTTGGCAGCGCACGTGCACAGGGGCTGGATGTGCAGGCGGTGATTCGCGATTACTGTCTGGTGGGTGTGCCCAGCCTGCAGGAAGAAATGCTGCTCGGCCCGGCCATGTCTGTTCCCAAACTGCTGCAGCGTAACGGCCTTGGCTATGACGACATTGATGTCTGGGAAATTCACGAGGCTTTTGCCACCCAGGTGCTCATCAATCGCCAGTGCATGGCAGACGGAAAATTTGTTGCTGCGCAGTTTGGCCCCAACGCACCGGTGGGTGAAATCCCCCTGGACAAGCTCAACAGCTGGGGCGGCTCGCTGTCGCTGGGCAATCCCTTTGCAGCGACCGGCGTGCGCCTGTTCATGACGGCAGCGCAGCGTCTGCGTCAGTCACGCAAACGTTATGCGGTGATTTCCACCTGTGCCGGTGGCGGTCTTGGTGCAGCCGTGCTACTGGAAAACATCGATGCCGTGGGTCAGGCCTGATTTGCCGGCAGTTTTGCAGTTTGCGGAGAGCGTTGCAGAGAACGTTGGGTAGAACAGCAAAGGAATAAACGGACTTACTCTTCCTCCACCACCTCGATGCGCATGCTGGGGTCAATCTGCAGGCGTGCAGCCGCAACGACTGCCTGGGTACGGTTGCTGGCACCCAGTTTTTTCAGGATGGCGGTCATGTGCGCCTTGATGGTGGCCTCGGAGACGCCCAGCTCGTAGGCAATCTGCTTGTTGAGCAAACCATCGGCCAGCATCATCAGGACACGGAACTGCTGGGGTGTCAGCTCACGCACACGCCGCGCAATATCCGCCTCATCCGCCGGTAGCCGATGATCGTGAATACTGACATCTGGCGGCAACCAGATATCACCGTCGAGTACGGCCTGAATGGCCTCGCGCATGCGATCGGTGGAAGACGACTTGGGAATATAGGCACTGGCACCATGCGCCATGGCGCGCTTCATTACCTGTGGCTCTTCATTGCCCGACACGACAATCACTGGCACCGAAGGGTGATGGG
>JBASJP010000074.1:0-1888 GCA_049655345.1 Moraxellaceae bacterium | reverse complement strand
CTCCATCATGCGGCTGCTGCCACTACAGGCACAGATTAGCGGTGAGATTTATTTCAAGGGCGAGAACATCACCCGGGCCAGTGATACGCACTTGCGGGAATTGCGCGGCCATCGTGTCAGCATGATTTTCCAGGAACCGATGACATCGCTGAACCCGCTGCATACTGTTGAAAAGCAGATCAATGAAACCCTGTTTTTGCATCAGGGGCTTTCCGAAAGCGCGGCCCGTGCCAGAACACTTGAGCTACTGGGGCTGGTCGGCATTCCCGAGCCTGAAAAACGGCTGGCATCTTACCCGCATGAACTTTCCGGAGGGCAGCGCCAGCGTGTCATGATCGCCATGGCGCTGGCCAACAATCCCGAGCTACTGATTGCCGATGAGCCCACCACGGCGCTTGATGTGACCCTGCAGGAGCAGATTCTGGTGCTGCTACGGGAGCTTCAGGAAACGCTGGGGCTGGCGATATTGCTGATTTCGCATGACCTGACACTGGTACGACGCTTTGCTCAACGAGTGGCAGTGATGCAGCAGGGTGAGATCGTCGAGATGGCGCCCACAGAGAGCCTGTTCAGCAAGCCTGAGCATCCATACTCGCAGTTGCTCCTGTCTGCCGAACCTGATGGACTGCCAGTGCCCGTCCCCTCAACTGCAGAAACCCTTTTGGATGTAAACAACCTCAAGGTCTGGTTCCCCCGCCGCGCAGGCTTTCTGGCAAGGATCACTGACCACATCAAGGCAGTTGATGACATCAGTTTTACACTGCGTGAACGTGAAACCCTCGGCATTGTCGGCGAGTCCGGCTCAGGTAAAACCACACTGGCCCTGGCCATCCTGCGCCTGCTGCCTGCGACAGGCACAGCCGTATTTCTCGGGCAGGAGCTGATCGCACTGCGGCAAAAGGAAATGCGACCCCTCCGCCGCCAGTTACAGATTGTCTTTCAGGACCCCTATGGCAGCTTGAGCCCACGCATGAGCATTCTCGACATCGTGGGAGAAGGCCTTGAGGTGCATGGCGTGCCCGGCACCGAGCGTGAAGCGGCCGTCATCGCGGCTCTGAAGGCCGTACAGCTTGATCCGGACACCCGACACCGTTATCCCCATGAGTTCTCTGGTGGGCAACGCCAACGCATTGCCATTGCCCGTGCACTGGTATTAAAACCCCGACTCATCGTGCTGGACGAACCGACCTCGGCCCTGGACCGCACGGTGCAAAAACAGATTATTGAGCTGCTGCGCCAGCTACAGGAAGAGTTCGGCTTTGCCTGCCTGTTCATCAGCCATGACCTGAAGGTAGTAAAGGCCCTTGCCCACCGTGTCATGGTGCTGCGCAATGGCCGCATGCTCGAGTGTCGCGATGCGCATGCGCTGTTTTCGACACCCGAGCACGAATACACCAGGGCATTGCTGGCCGCCGCATTCGTCAATGACTGATACAAACCGTTGCAAAGCCCGTGTGGTTTCCGTCGCAGCTGTCACACGGGATTCCTATACTGGTGACCTTCGGGTCTGACTGAAATCTAAGGGAGCAGGAAAATGGGATTCATGACCGGCAAGCGCGTCCTCATTGTGGGACTTGCCAGCAAACTGTCGATCGCTCATGGCATTGCCCAGGCCATGCACCGAGAGGGTGCTGAACTGGCCTTCACCTACCAGAACGACAAACTCAAGACCCGTGTCGAAGAATTTGCCAAAACCTTTGGCTCCACCCTCACCTTTCCGTGTGATGTGGCTTCTGATGCGGAAATTGATGCTGTATTTGCCGAGCTGGGCAAGAGCTGGGATGGCCTGGACGTGATTGTGCACTCCGTCGGCTATGCACCGGGTCACGAACTGGAAGGCAACTACGTCGATGTCACCACGCGGGAAGGCTTCCGTATTGCCCATGAC
>JBASJP010000073.1:0-2510 GCA_049655345.1 Moraxellaceae bacterium | reverse complement strand
CCCATGCCCTCAAAGCAGAGCAGGTATGAAAAAGCTGCTGTGGCATACAGCACGTAAAAGCGGTAGACCTTTTCGCGCACGGCCAGCCAGAGAAATAGGTGATACACCAGGATGCCGAATGCAATGCCAAAGCCGGCACCATGCAGCCACTCTTCGAGTTCGTGCTCGCCAATGAAGGTCTGCAGGGATGACAGTTGTAGCGGGAGATTGAATGAGCTGCTGCTGGCCACGCGTAGAAAATAGTCCTGCGTGGCTCCGGCCGGCAGCGTTAGCGGAATGGTAAAGGCGCGCGTTGCGAGTGGGCGCATCCGGAACGGGTTTTCATCGCCAAGCAGCAGGTAACTGTTGGTAGTGGCGCCGGGCACAT
Source organism: Moraxellaceae bacterium (assembly GCA_049655345.1). GTDB lineage: Bacteria > Pseudomonadota > Gammaproteobacteria > Pseudomonadales > Moraxellaceae > UBA2031. The sequence continues at coordinate 2,143 of JBASJP010000073.1, read as the reverse complement.
GCAGCTCGATATGGTCCAGTACCGGATTGTTGATGCGCAACAGCAGGGGCTGCATGATCCCGGACCGGTTGCTGATCCTGAAGTGGAACCAGCAGGCACCACTCTTGCGGCCAAAGGATATCGTCGAGTGAGGAAGTGCAAGCAGTGTCTGTTGCCTGATGTCCGACAGGGCCAGCCTGCCATTCGTCTCGCAGGAATAACTGACAAAAGGCTCCAGCCTGGTGAGGCTGATGGGGCCGGTCAGTTCAAACGCAGGAACGGTTGCAGGCACCCCCGCCCCCGCATGTGCCATCACTGACATGATGGCCAGTATCAGGCACCGACAGGCATGCTGGAGGTGGCGCAGACGTCCTGTCAGGCAAGGGAACATGGCGATGTTCGTTCCGTATGGGATTGCCTGTGAGCATAACAGGCAATCCCTTCAGGGCAGACTCCCGGGGTGACGGGTGGCTTACTTGCGGAGACTGTCGTTCAGGTGAGGTGCCAGCGTAGTCAGCAGCGCCTTGAGGAGCTTTGGATTGCCTGCAATCACATTGCCGGAGTTCAGGTACTGGTGGCCACCGGTGAAGTCACTGACAAGGCCGCCGGCTTCACGCACCAGAAGGTCGCCGGCCGCAATATCCCAGGGCTGCAGGCCGAACTCGAAGAAGCCATCAAGGCGACCGGCAGCAACATAGGCAAGGTCCAGAGAGGCGGCACCGGCACGGCGCATGCCGGCGGTATGCTGTGCCACGTCCTTGAACATGCCCAGATAGTTGTCCATGTGCGGTTGCTGGTCCGGGCGGAAGGGAAAGCCGGTACCGATCAGGCCACCTTCCAGCGTCTTGCGGGCAGTCACACGCAGGCGGCGACCGTTCATGGCCGCACCACGACCACGGCTGGCCGTGAACTCTTCACGCTTCATCGGGTCCAGCACGACACCGTGCTCGGTGACGCCCTTGTACTGCACGGCAATCGAGACGGCGAACTGGGGGAAGCCGTGAATGAAGTTGGTGGTGCCATCGAGCGGGTCGATGATCCACAGCCAGTCAGCCCCTTCCTTGCGGCCCTCGATCAGGCCGGTTTCCTCGCCGAGGAAGCCGTGATCAGGGTAGGTTTTCTGCAGGACATGGAGAATCGCCTTCTCGGCAGCCCGGTCGACCTTGGTGACATAGTCATTGAGTCCCTTGGACTCGACATCGACCAGATCCACTTTTTCGGCGGATTGGGAAATGATTTCACCGGCGGCACGGGCGGCGCGCAGCGCCATGTTCAGCATGGGTTGCATGAGGGGACGACTCTTTAAAGAACGGGGGCGGCGCATTGTAGCCGTATTCGCCGGGCGGGGGGAGGACTCGCAAGGAAAAGTCTGCCGGATGGTCATGCCCGCATGTTTTGTCCGGAGAAAGACGGGCTGGCATTTGTTACCATGCCTGCCCGTTTTAGCGCCTGGGCCGGCCTCCTTCTATGTACAGCAATATACGGATTGTCCTCGTCAACACCACCCTGTCGGCCAATATCGGCGCCGCCGCCCGTGCCATGAAGACGATGGGGCTGAGTGACCTGTGTCTGGTTGAGCCCAAGCTGTTTCCCAGTGCGGAGGCGACGGCCCTGGCGTCCGGGGCCTCGGATCTGCTGGCGTCGGCACGGGTAGTGGCTACGATGGAGGAAGCAGTGGCCGACTGCACGCTGGTGATCGGGACCAGTGCGCGCAGCCGTACCATCACCTGGCCCATGATGGATGCCCGCCAGGCGGGTGAGGCCTCGCGGCTGGAGTCCGAGACCAGCAAGGTGGCGATTGTGTTCGGGCGCGAGGATCGGGGCCTGACCAATGAGGAACTGCAGCGCTGCAACTACCACGTCTGCATTCCCACCGCTGATGTCTACGGGGTGCTCAATGTGGCGGCAGCAGTCCAGGTGATTGCCTATGAAATCCGCATGGCCCATCTTCTTCAGGCTGACGAGTCTGTGGCCGTGCCGGAAGAAAACCGCATGCCGGTACAGTTTATCCGCTGGGACAAGCCACTGGTGCCACATGGCGACATGGAACAGTTCTATGCCCATTTCGAACAGATGCTGGTCGATACCGGGTTTCTGGAGCAGGACAATCCCCGGCAGCTGCCGGCCCGGGCGCGGCGCCTTTTCGGGCGTATCCGCCTGGATC
>JBASJP010000072.1:0-3409 GCA_049655345.1 Moraxellaceae bacterium | reverse complement strand
GGCCCGGCCGCACTGCAGTTATCCAATTACTGGCAGGTCGGCGAAGCCATCGCCATGGATCTGCTGCCCGGTACGGATTTGCCCCGGTGGCTCCGGCAGCAAAAAAAGGATCACCCGAAATCCCTGTTGCGCACACTGCTGACGCCGCTCCTGGCCAAAAGCCTGGTGCAGGAGTTACAGACACTGTTCTGGTTGCCCTGGGCTGAAACCGCCATGGCAGAAATTCCGGATGCGGCGCTGCTGGCGATTGCCGAGGGCCTTGGCCACTGGGCGCTCAAGCCTTCTGGCACCGAGGGTTATCGCACCGCCGAGGTCACGCTGGGAGGCGTCGACACGCAGCAACTGTCCTCCAAGACCATGGAATGCAAGTCGCAGCCGGGGCTGTATTTCATTGGCGAGGTAGTGGATGTCACCGGCCATCTTGGCGGCTTCAATTTTCAGTGGGCCTGGTCATCCGGGAGCGCTGCCGGGCAATACGTCTAGGGGGGAATGCAGGGCAAAACATGGTGCGCCAGGCGGGATTCGAACCCACGACCCCTGCCTTCGGAGGGCAGTACTCTATCCATCTGAGCTACTGGCGCATTGAGCCGGGAGACGAGCGTCCCCGGGAGGCGGCATGATACCCAGTGTTCCGGGAGCAGTCCATGCAAAATGCCCTGCCGGCGCTGCCGGAATGTGGCTTGCCGGGTCAAGTATAAGCGTGCGCAGGGGGCGTCGATCTGTTTCACTGCGCCGCAGCCGTGTGACGCGTCAGCATCCGTTGCAACCCATTCATCAATGAGGACTCATCCGTGAGCATGACCCTGTGCAGGATGTCGCTCGCACTTGCCCTTGATGCGCTGCTGTTGCCGATTGCCGCGCATGCCGCTGTTGCGAACGACTGCATCACTCAGGCCGTGAAGAGTGCGGCAGAAGGTACGCCCGTCGAGGTGATCCGCGATCAGTGCCAGACGGCGGCGCAGGCCGCCGACCAGTTGTTGCCGAACCGGGTGGAGGCCTCGCGCAACCTGGAGGCCAATGCCCGGACGCTGCTGCCGCTGCGGCAGAATTACATTCTGCCCTACACCTTCAATCCTGACCCCAACCAGATGTCCTATCAGGGTGCGGGCGGCCAGGACGTGATCAGCGAGGAGGAGGTGAAGCTGCAGATAAGCCTCAAGTTTCCGCTGTCCTTTGCGGACGTGCTCACGGCCAATGACGGCATCTACCTCGGTTTCACCATGAAGTCGTTCTGGCAGCTCTACAACAAGGGTATTTCCTCGCCCTTTCGTGAGACCAGCTATCGCCCGGAATTCTTCTACGAGGCGCCGTTGCCGTTCAGCAGCAAGAACGGTGCCTGGCTTGGTCGTGTCGGTGTTGAGCATGAGTCCAACGGGCGCACGCAATTGCTCAGTCGTAGCTGGAACCGCACGTATGTGTCGCTGGCCTACGCGGAAGAAAACTGGGGTATTGCCCTGCAGCCCTGGTACCGCTTGCCGGAGAACGGCAAGGTGGACGACGGCAACACGTCAACGCTCCCGGCTGCGGCGGGAGACGACAACCCCGACATTGACGACTACATGGGGCACTTCGAGCTGACAGGGGCCTACCGCTGGCGGCAGCTGGAGTTCAGTGGCCTGTTTCGCCGGAATTTTGACGAGGGCAAGGGGGCGCACGAAGTGGGGGTGAGCTTTCCGCTGTGGGGGCGGCTGCGTGGCTACACCCAGTACTTTGAGGGGTATGGCGAGAACATGATCGATTACAACTTCAAGAACCGGCGCATCGGAGTCGGTTTTCTGTTCACGGACGCGTTGTAAGAATGGCGAAGCCGCGATGGGAGGGGCAATAAGCGGCATGAATGGCTGGCTGGCCAGCATGTTTGGGAGGATGGCTGTCTGCCTTTCGTCCCTGTGGGACGCTCTTACATCATCTGTAGCATTTATTCAATTGCACAATCATCAATTAAGGCCAATGGTGAACTATACAAGAAGGAGGGGCATGCATAAGGAGGGACGGGCCGATCAAGGCCAGGTGCAGGAGACCGGTTATGAAGTACAGGGCTCTGGTTTTGGCGGGAATGGTGGCAGTCGGGGTGATATCGGGCTACACGACTGCGTTGACGCAAGGCACAACGGCAGCGGGTTCTGAAGGCAGTCTGTCTATCCGGTTGAGTATCCCTCTTCTGGTCAGGATCCAGGGGCTTCAGGACATTGATCTGGGGACCTACACGGGAGCCGGTGATCTCCAGGGTGCCTCCAATGCATGTGTAAAAAGGAATGGTGCGGGCTCTTACAGTGTGACCGCTACGTCCATCAATGCTTTCGCTCTCACTGGCCCTGCAAGCGTGCCGTACGGCGTTACCTGGGGCGGTCAGCCGCTTGGTCATGGGGTGGTGCTGGCAGGCCAGACTCCGGAGGTGGCTGTACTCAAAGGGCGTGTGGCACAACGGCAATGAACAAGATAGGCGTCAGTGTGCAGGCGGTGCATTTGCAGATCGCTCCCCCGGGAGTGTACGCGGACGTGCTCACCCTGATGGTGCAGCCAGACTGATGGAGTAGCGACCTAACCTTCTGTTTTGTATGTGGAATGGATTGGTTGTGGCAGCAGGAGATCTCTCGTGTGCAGATCGTTTGCGACGAGGCAGAACCCTGCCGACGGGCGACACGCGAAGAGTTTCCGTGATTATGAGTGCTCAACTTGAGAGGGATCGCCCCTTTCAAGGCCGTGCTTGTGGACGCAAGCACGGCGTGAATTACCGGTCAGGCTGTCAGCTTGCCCTTCATCCCCTATTCGGTTCCGTTCAGCAGCAATCGGCGCATGCAGACTTGCTCTCAGTACTTAAACCTATATGGTGCAACCATGGACGAAAAGGCGTCACCAGAGCCATCTAAAGCTCACGGACTCTGAATTAATCAACGGCCCACAGTGGCCAGACAGGTGAAAGTATGCGTAACAAGATTCTTGCTGTAGCAATGGCTGTTGCGGGCGTGGCGTTTTCGGGGGCTTCGGTGGCCGCGACTCAAGGCACCGTGGGGGGAACCTCCTCAGGGTCGGTGGTGATCAATGCCACGATTCCCAAGCTGATCCGTATTACCGACCTGGCGAACATTACCGTTGACGTTGCAGCAGCCACGGCGACGATTGTCGACGCTACCGGCTATGCGGCTGATGCCACCGGCTTCTCGGATGCCTGCGTCCGCCAGAACGGTGCAACGGCCACCTACGGAATTAAGGCGACCTCCCTCAATGGCAGCTTTGTCCTGAAGAGCGGAACGCTGACAGTGCCCTATACCCTGTCCTGGGGCGTTACGGATCTGACCTATAACACGGCCCTGACGACGCAGACACCTGACAGCACCTCGTTGGGCAGTTGCACGCCGGTGACGGACAAGCTGGGCGTGAAGATCACGGCAGCAAACCTGAATACGGC
>JBASJP010000071.1:0-6978 GCA_049655345.1 Moraxellaceae bacterium | reverse complement strand
GGTGTGTCCATGGGCACTGAGCTCAAGCTGGCACTGGCCGCTCTGGTGGCAGAAACAGCGGCAATTGCACTGCTGTTCCTGAACAGCTCGGACACGGCATTGCTGTATGAGTTTTTTCTGCTGCATGCCACGGCCAGCGCCCTCGCCGCTCCCTTTGCCTGGGCTTTCCTGCCGCCCCGTTACCGCAAGCCCCGGCTGGCGGTGCTGGCCCTGTTGTTCTGTGTCTGCTTTTTCATTCCGGTGTTTGGTCTGGCCGGTTTCTTTGCCGGCGTCATTGCCGCTGTCTGGTGGCCACGCCTGCGCCGGGTCCGTCCGTTCGCTGAAGTCCGGACACCGCGCTTTGAAGTGCAGCACGGCCCGCAGAAAATGGGCACTCTCCGTCTGGGTCAGGTGCGCAACCAGCTGGCCAGTGCCACCGTCCCGCTGGATTTGCGCATGAAAGCGTTGCTGGCCCTGCAGGAAGTGCCGGGTCGTCATGCTTCGGAAATCCTGCGCGAGGTGATGGCCGATCCTGCCGATGATCTGCGCCTGCTTGCCTTCGGCATGCTGGACAGCAAGGAAAAGCTGATCAACGAACGTATCCATGTGGCCAGCGAAGCACTGAAGGCCGCGCGCGATCCCCAGGCCGAATACGCAGCCAGCAAGCAGCTGGCCGAGCTTTACTGGGAGCTGGTGTACCAGGGGCTGGTGCAGGGCGACATGCGCCTGTACGCACTGGAGCAGGCCAGAAAGCATGTGGCCAAGGCGCTGGCGCACCATCAGGCCGACGGCGGCCTGTGGGTTATCGCCGGACGTATGCGCTTGCTGGAAAATGACTATCAAGGCTCCCTGGCCGCATTCGAGAGTGCAGTGAAAAACAAGTTTCCGCTGGTGCGTATTGAACCCTATCTGGCCGAGCTGGCATTCAGGCGTCACGACTTTGCAGCAGTGCGCAGGCACATGCAGGAAATCCAGCGTGAAGGACGCAGTCAGCAAATGGCACTGGTAGCCGATTTCTGGGGGCAGGCATGATTATTCGGAAGGCAAAGAAAGCCGACATCGGCTTGCTGCTGGAAGGAACCTTCCCGTTTGTCAGCGGCGGGGTGTCCAGCTGGGTCAACCAGATCATTCGCGGATTTCCGCAATACACGTTTGCTATCTGCTTTATCGGCAGCCGCCGCCAGGATTATGGCGACATGCGCTATGAGCTGCCGGACAATGTTGTGCATCTGGAGGCGCATTTCATTCATGATGCCGACAGCAATGCGCCGGTGGCACCACGCACAGGCGACCCGCGCATGGCAGAAAAAATGCGTGAACTGCACAGTTATTTCCGCGCGCCAAAATCAGAAAAAGCAAGGAATCCCACACAGGATATCATCAAGGCCTTTCGCGAGGGCCGGTATTCCGAGCAGGACTTCCTGTACAGCAAGACCTCCTGGAACTACATCACGGAACAGTACCGCGAGCGCTGCACCGATCCGTCCTTTGTGGATTATTTCTGGACCGTCCGCATCATGCATGCGCCAATCTGGCAGCTCATCCGGATTTCCGACAGTTTTCCCGAAGTGGGCGTTTATCACACGGTGTCGACCGGTTATGCCGGGTATCTGGGTGCTTTGTTGCAACAGTATACAAACAAGCCCCTGTTGCTGAGCGAGCACGGCATTTACACCAAGGAACGCAAGATCGATCTTTTTCAGGCGCAGTGGATCAGCGACAACCGTGGCGTGATGGAGCGCGACTCCACCGAGATCGCCTATTTCCGCCAGATGTGGGTTCGGTTCTTTGATGTACTGGGGCGCGAGTGCTATCAGCACGCCGCAAGAATCCTGTCCCTGTACGAAGCCAACCGGCAGCGCCAGATCACTGACGGGGCACCGGCAGAGCGGACAGCATGCATTCCCAACGGCATTGATTATCCGCGGTTTAAGGCCGTGCGCACGCAGCGCGAGCCTGGCGTGCCACATGTCATCTGCTTCATCGGACGCGTGGTGCCCATCAAGGATGTAAAGACATTCATCCGTGCCATGCGCACGGTCGTCAACCAGTTGCCCGATGTCGAGGTCTGGATTGCCGGGCCGGAAGAAGAAGATGCCGACTACGCGCGTGACTGCCACAACCTGGCTGAGGGTCTGGGGCTGGGCGCACACATAAAATTCCTCGGCCTGCAGGTGGTGGACGGCTTGTTGCCCAAAGTCGGCGTGGTGGTGTTGTCGTCCATTTCCGAGGCATTGCCGCTGGTGGTGCTCGAAGCCAATGCTGCAGGCGTGCCCTGCGTGACAACGGATGTCGGAGCCTGCCGTCAGCTGATTGAAGGCATGAATGACGAAGACCGTGCCCTTGGCGCCTCCGGTGCAGTGGTGGGGATTGCCAATCCGGAGGCACTGGGTCGTGCCATTCTTGATCTGCTTACGGACAGCGGGAAGTGGCATGCCGCCCAGCAAGCGGGTATCGAACGTGTGCGCCGTTATTACACCGAGGCCGGCATGCTGGAACAATACCGCGAGGAATATGCGTCAGCACTTGCCTTGCGCACGGGAGGAGCTGCCTGATGGCCGGCATCGGATTTGAACTGCGCAAACTCATGCAGCGCGACACCTTGCTCGGGCTCATGCAGACCTATACGTATGCCGGCATCATCAGCTCGGGCCCCTGGGTGCTTTCCATCCTTGGCATTCTTGTCATCGGTGTGATGTCGTTCTCGGTGGTCATCCCCGACATCCTGATCACGCAGTTCCAGGTCAGCGTGACATGGCTGATTGCACTCAGTCTCATCCTGACGGGTTTTGTGCAACTGGCATTTACGCGCTATACGGCCGACCAGCATTTTGGCAAGCATGACGGCACCATCCTGCCGGCCTTCAATGGCCTGTTGCTGTATCAGACAGCATTGTCTGGCCTGCTGGGTGCGCTGGCCGTGATCTTCCTGTTCCCGGAACAGAGTGTCATGTACCGCCTGCTCATGCTGAGCGGCTTTGTGGTGATTTGTGATATCTGGCTGGCCGCCATCTTTTTGTCCAGCATGAAGCATTACAAGGCCATTCTCATCGTGTTTGCCATTGGCTATGGTCTCGCCGTGTCTGCCGCATTGCTGCTGCGCCCGTTTGGACTGGAGGGATTGCTGGGTGGGTTTGTGTTCGGCCAGTTTGTGCTTCTGATCGGCATGATCACGCTTATCCTGCGCAACTATCCCTCTTCGAAATTCATCAGCGCCAGCTTTTTCACCAGGAAAGACATTTACTTCACCATGGTTGGTACCGGGCTTTTCTATAACCTCGGCTACTGGATAGACAAGTTCATGTTCTGGCTGCACCCTGCTACCGGTGCCCAGGTGATCGGGCCGTTGCACTCCTCGCTGATCTACGACATTCCGGTGTTCATGGCCTACCTGTCCATTATTCCTGCGATGGCCGTGTTCCTCGTGAAAATGGAGACCGACTTTGTCGAGTACTACAATCGTTTCTACGATGCAGTACGCGAGGGCAGTTCGCTGGAATACATCGAGACCATGCGCAACGAGATGGTGTACATCGTGCAGCAGGGCATTTACCAGATCATCAAGGTGCAGACGATTGCCGCGCTGGTGCTGTACATCGCCGCCCCGGCCATTCTGGATTATCTGAACATTTCCGAGCTGTACCTGCCGTTGCTGTTTGTGAACCTTGTGTCGGCCGGTTTGCAGGTGGTGTTCCTCGCCGTGCTGAACGTGTTCTTCTATCTCGACAAGCGCTGGGAAACCTTCTTTCTTACCGGCGCATTCGTGCTGCTGAACGGCGTGTTCACGGCAGTAACGCTGGCGCTTGGTCCCAAGTTCTACGGCTATGGTTTTGCCGTGGCCTTGCTGCTGGTGAACATGGCGGCGTTCTGGGTGCTCAATCGCAAACTGGATCAGCTGGAATTTGACACCTTCATGATGCAGCGCGGGCACTGACGCTTCATGTCATGGCGGTGTCGGCCAGTGCACGTCTAGACCCGTGCGTAATGCTCACGCCCTGCCACCCAGCGCGTGAGCAGTGCCTCCGCTGCCTGCGGATGCGCCTGCAGCAGTTGTCTGGCGCAGTCCTGCACCGCCGGCAATAACGCCGCATCGCGCAGCAGGTCGGCCAGCCGGAAACTCATGTCGCCGGTCTGGCGTGTGCCCAGCACTTCGCCCGGTCCGCGCAATTCCAGATCCTTTTCGGCAATGCGAAAACCATCCGTGGTTTCACGCATGATGCCAAGCCGTTCCCGTCCCAGCTGCCCCAGTGGCGTCTGGTACAGCAGTACGCAGAAACTCTGCTCTGCACCACGACCAACACGACCGCGCAGCTGGTGCAGTTGCGCCAGTCCCAGCCGTTCCGGATTCTCGATCACCATCAGGGTGGCGCGCGGCACATCCACGCCCACTTCAATTACGGTGGTGGCCACTAGCAATTGCAGGTCGCCATTCTTGAAGGCCTGCATCACCGCCGCTTTTTCAACGGGTTTCTGTCGGCCATGCACCAGGCCAATGCGCAGCTCGGACAGCGCCAGCTGCAATTCTGCATAGGTGGCTTCGGCCGCCTGCGCCTGCAACTGTTCCGACTCTTCAATCAGTGTGCACACCCAGTAGGCCTGCCGGCCCTGCAGGCATTGCGCACGGATGCGCTCGACAATCTCCGGACGACGGTCATTGGCCACCAGCACGGTCTGAATCGGTGTGCGCCCCGGTGGCAGTTCATCAATCACGGACGTGTCCAGATCGCCGTAGGCACTCATTGCCAGCGTGCGCGGAATGGGCGTGGCCGTCATGATGAGCTGGTGCGGTACCAGCAAGCCGTTTTCACCTTTCTGCTTCAGCGCCAGACGCTGGTGCACGCCAAAACGGTGCTGTTCATCAATGATCACCAGCGCCAGTTTGCGGAACACGACTTCTTCCTGAAACAGGGCATGGGTACCGATCACGATTTGTGCTGTGCCACCGGCAATTTCCGCATTCGCTTCGCGTCGTGCCTTCACACCAAGACGCCCCAGCAGCGTCACCACCCGGATGCCCAGTGGCTCAAACCAGCGGGCAAAATTCAGCGCGTGCTGTTCGGCCAGGATTTCGGTGGGGGCCATCAGTGCCACCTGCTTGTCTGCCGCCAGCGCATGGCAGGCCGCGAGCGCCGCCACCACGGTCTTGCCTGCGCCAACATCGCCCTGCACCAGTCGCAGCATGGGCTTGTCCGTCGTGACATCGGCCGCAATTTCGCCGAGCACGCGTTGTTGTGCGCCGGTCAAGGGAAAGGGCAGGGAGGCCAGGAATTTTTTCTGCAGCGATGCGGCCGCCGGCAGTGCCGGTGCAGCATTGGCACGCATTTCGGCACGCCGTTTCTGCATGCTCAGCTGATGCGCAACCAGTTCTTCAAATGCCAGACGCTGCTGTGACGGATGCGTTCCCGCAACCAGTGCAGTGCGATCAGCATCATTGGGGGGGGCGTGGACATAACGCAGCGCGGCAATCAGCGGCCAGCCACGGTTTTCCGATGGCGGCAGCCAGTCCGGCAGGTTCTGTGGCGTTAGCCGGGTGAGTGCCTGGGCAATCAGCGGGCGCAGGCGCAATTGCGTCACGCCTTCGGTCACCGGATAAATCGGCGTCAGCGTGTCCGAAGGTGGTGGCAGCTGGTCACTCAGGTAAGCATATTCCGGGTGATACATTTCAAGGCCGCTGGCACCCAGACGCGCCTCGCCGAAAATGCGCAAACGTGTGCCGCGTGCCAGCTTTTCCTTTTGCGAATTATTGAAGTGATAAAACCGCAGCGTCAGCGTACCGGTGCCATCCTGCACCCGCACGACCAGCGAGCGGCGACGACCGATCACAATGTCCGTCAGCTGCACTTCGCCATCCACCTGCGCACTCAGGCCAGGTCGCAGAGCACCAATGGGCGTAATCCTGCTGCGGTCCTCGTACTGGCGCGGCAGATGAAACGCCAGATCCTGCACCGTGCGGATGTTCAGGCGCAGCAGCTTTTCTGCCAGCGCAGCCCCTATGCCCTTGATGGCCGTCACCGGCAATTGTGCAAGCAGATCCGGCGTTGCTGTCACGGTGCGCGTGTTCCCGGCAGCTGCAGGGTCTGCAATGCATCCAGCAATGCCCGCACCGCTGTCGGGCGCGGAAAGCGGCGACGCCACGCCAGCACAATCTCTCGCTCGGGGGCTGGCGCGAGCGGACGGGCGACAACATCGCCACCTTCCGTCAGTGTCCGCACGGCGCTGCCGGGGATCAGTGTCAGCCCCAGTCCCGATGCCACCATGTGACGCAGGGTTGACAGCGAGCTGGCCGGGCCCATGGTGTTGCTGCCGCTGCCAAGATGCGGGCAGGCTTCCAGAATCTGGTCTCGAAAGCAGTGTCCTTCACCCAGCAACATGAGTGACGATGCACTTAGCATGTCCGTCGGAATGATTTTCTTTTTTGCCCACTCATGATCGACCGGCATCAGTAACTCAAACGACTCGCGGTACAGTGCCTGCATCTGTGTTTCGGGGGGGTCAAACGGGCTCGCCACAATGATGGCATCCAGTTGTCCGCTGGCCAGTTTGTCGGCCAGCACATGCGTGTAGTTTTCTTCCATATACAGCATGAGGCCGCTGCCGCCGGCTTTCACGGCGCGCGCCAGTGGCGGGAACAGGTCCGGCGCTACGGTGAAAATGGCGCCCAGCTTCAGCGGCTCGGCAAATTCGTCACGGGCAGCGCGGGCGGCGCCGTTCAATATGTCCATTTCCTCCAGTACACGCTGCGCCTGCTGGATGACGGTTTCACCGCCCGGCGTGACCAGGACTTCATGGCGGTGGCGTTCAAACAACGCTACACCCAGTTCATCTTCCACTTTCTTGATGGCAATGCTGAGCGTGGGTTGCGAGATGTGACAGGCTTCGGCAGCACGACCAAAATGACGCTCGCGTGCCAGAGCAATCAGGTAGCGCAAATCGGTTAGTGTCATGGCCAGCCAACCCCGGAAGAAAACGTGCAGGCAGCATGGCTGCGCACTGTTATGA
>JBASJP010000070.1:0-8548 GCA_049655345.1 Moraxellaceae bacterium | reverse complement strand
TTGATGGGTGTCATCTGTTATTTAAGAACGTAAAACCGCGCCGGTTCCTTTGCGGTATCTGCATACGTATCGAGGCGGTCTTCCATGCTGGCGGACAGTAGTTCAAGCCGCTTCGCTGGTGACGGGTGCGTCTTGAACATCAGTGCCATGGCACCGTCCTGCGCATTTACTGCATCCAGTGTCTGCAGTGAGCCGACCAGGCCGTAGGGGTTGTAGCCGGCACGTGCCGCAATGACCACGCCCATGCGATCAGCCTCGTACTCATCCTTCTTGTCGAGGCCGCGGGCAAAGAGCTCGGTGCCCGCGGTGAATGCCTTCATGCTGTTTTTGGCATCGCTGTTGTTCTTCTGGTCGGCCACTGCACCTGCCAGTTCCACTTGCCACTCACGGCCAAGGGAACTCCGGATGGCCTTGAGCTGGTGCTTTTGCAGGACATGCGAAATTTCATGCGCCAGCACGCCGGCAAGCTCGGACTCATTGCGCAGTTTTTCATAAAGCCCGCGTGTAATGAGGATGGTGCCGCCGGGTACCGCAAATGCATTCACGTTCGGTGTATCGATCACGCCGAAATGCCATGGCAGTTCCGGGCGCTCGGTTTGCAGGGCCAGCCACATGCCGACACGATTGACGTATTTCTGCAGTCCGTCGTTCTTTACCAGCGGCGCTGCCCCCAGCAGGTTGGCGGCAATCCCGTTGCCGATCTCGATTTCCTGGGGCTCGGTAATGGCGGTATTGGCTTTCACCACTTTTTTGCCAATGCTGAGGGCTTTCTGCACGCTGGGGTCATTCATTTTTTCCAGCGCGGCGCCAAGATCGAAGGCGTAAGCAGGCGCAGTGGCCAGCAGGGCAAGGGCAAGCAGATGACGTTTCATTACTGGGCTCCTCCTTCCGTGGCAACCGGCAGGTAGTCCACCTGTTTCGAGGCGAGCTTGCCCTGCTTGGCAAACGTGCGTGCGTCGGAGTCTTTTACGGAGTAGGCGGCAAGACGGGCTGCCTCTGCCGGATTGGGCGTGGCATTTTGCAGCTGCTCTGCTGACAGGCCTTTTACGCCGGTACTGACAGTGTTGCCGCTGGAGCCGGTCTTGAATACCGAGGCGATGGCACCAATGCCGGCGTCGCCACGCTGTCCGGAGCCGGTGCGCAGATTCAATACGCGCACCCAGCCACTCTTGCCGTCACTTGTCCTGACGCTGGCCCATGCACCCTGTCGCGCCGAAATATCTACGCTGTCCTTGGCTTTCAGCGTGGTTACAACAGTTGCGCTGCCTTGCGGCTGGCTGCGCAACTCGGTGGGCTTGAGCAGGGTGGCGGGTTCGGCCACGACCAGACTGCTGCACAGCAGTGTGCCCAGTCCAAACAGGGCGCGGGCATTTTTTATCGGATGTTGCATCGGTACTCCCTCCGGTGCTGTAACAGAATCGGTATTTTCAGGGTCAGTGTTTTGACGGTTCAAACAAGTCTACGCCCTGTTCACGGCCTTTTACGTGAAACTGGCCATGATTTGTAAAACTGAATGCCGAGTCATTGCCACAGGCCTCGCGTGTGGCGCCTGACACAAGGACACGGGCAACGCCCTTGGTGCATCCCTCAATGCGACTGGCCAGATTGACGGTGTCGCCGATGGCGGTGTAGTCAAGCCGGTCATCACTGCCGAGAAAGCCGACCACGGCGCGGCCGGTATGCACACCAATGCCGATATCAAAATCTTCCAGAGTGCCATCGGTTGCCGCCAGCTCGCGCTTGAAGGCATCAAGTGCCTCACCCATTTCAATGGCGGCAGCCACAGCCTGTTCGGCGTGTTTCGGGTTTTCCGTGGGCGCATTCCAGAAGGCCATGATGGCATCGCCGATGAATTTGTCGAGCGTGCCGCCATGCCGGAAAATCACTTCTACCTGCTGCGTGAAATAGCGGTTAAGCAGGTCCACCACCGCTTCGGGTGTGCGGGTTTCGGACAGGGTGGTGAAGCCACGGATATCCGAGAAAAGAATGGTGATGTCGCGCGCCTCCGGTTTCTTGTCGCGCGAGAGCTCGCCGGTTTTGACCAGTTCATCCACCACGCGCGGGTCAAGAAAGCGGCGGAACAGCATGACCGCTGCTTCGCGTTCACGCCGTTCGCGCCATTGGGCTTCCAGCGTCAGCAGGCCGTAGGCCACCCATGCCAGAGTGAGTGCGGCGCCTGCGGGCGCGTAAAAATGCAGGCCCAGCGCCCCATAGCTGCCGGCGAGCAATAGCATGGTGACGCCCGACAACAGCAGCCCGGTTTGTAGCGGGCTGCGTCGCCTGGCGAAGGCCCAACCAAGGCCGGCAAGCAGGATCAGCAATACTGGCCAGCGCACCGGCAGGTCTCGCTGCCAGTCATGGTTACGCAGGTTGGCAATGGCTGTCGTCAGGATTTCTGCGCCTGGTGTGAGTGCCCCAAGCGGAGTCGGACGGAAATCATTCAGTCCGGGTGCCGTGGCACCGATGATCACGATGCTGTTTTTCAGGGTGGGCGCAATCACCGGGCGCTCACTGGCCATGTCTGCAAAGAGGTCGGCGTAGGGAATGGTGCGGGGAGGCGTGCCATACCAGTTCAGACGCACCAGTGGTGTGGCCGGCAGTGTGGTGCCGGCAAAGCGTGCCATGCTGGCACTCAGGCTGGGCAGTTGCCAGCCATTTACCGTGTGATACAGGCGGGCATGCCGGCCCCGCAGGTCGTTGTCTTTTTCAAAGTTGATCAGGCCGCCCTGCCAGTTGGTCTGGTCCAGTACCAGGGGCACCAGCAGTGCGGCGGTGGCGTAGTCCTCGGCCTGTGGTGTCCGGCGCAGGCCAAAACTTGGCGGCAGTGCCTGCAGGGGAGCCCCCTTGCCATCTGCCAGCAGCAGCGACGGGAAAAACAGGTTCGTGTGCTCACGTGCAATATCGCGTAGCACGGCATCACTGTCCGGCCGGAAACTGTCGGCTTCGTTAAAGAGGATGTCGAAGCCGATGGCCGTGGGCTGGAAGCGTGCCAGCCCGTCAATCAGTTCACCGTGCACGGCGCGCGGCCATGGCCAGGAGCCGGCCACCTCACTCATGTTCTCCAGACTTTTCTGGTCAATCGCCACCAGCACGATATCAGCGGGCGGTGTGCGGCCACTGGCGTGTTGCGCCAGAAAGGCATCACCAAGACGATTGTCGATGCGATCCAGCAGGCCGGAAAAGTGCAGCGCGACTGCCATTATCAGCAGTGCAGCCAGCGGGATCAGGAGGGGGCGCTGTTTTTTGTCGGGCATGATTCCCTTGCCGGTGATGTGTGTACGTGGCGGGGCCACGAATGTTCATGCGTTTGGAACGATTACGCTCCTGCCAGCATTGCCTCGGCATGCTTGCGTGTTTCGGCGGTGATGGTAATGCCGCCTGACATGCGTGCAATTTCTTCAATGCGTTCATCATGCGCAAGTTCGCGCACGCGACTTGATGTGTGTCCGTCCTGCACAAATTTTTCCACCCGCAGGTGCTGGTGTCCCAGCGCGGCCACTTGCGGCTGGTGCGTGATGGAAAACACCTGTGCGTAGTCGCCCAGTTCGCGCAGCAGGCGGCCAACCACTTCGGCAATGCCGCCACCAATGCCGACGTCGACTTCATCAAACACCATGGCAGGCACGGGCGAGTGCCTGGCGTTGACCACCTGAATGGCGAGCGAGACACGCGAGAGCTCACCACCCGATGCCACCTTGGCCAGCGGGCGCAGCGGTTGCCCGGGGTTTGCGCTGATCAGGAACTCGATGTCGTCCAGGCCGTGCGCGGCGGGTTTCTCCAGCGCGCTGAGTGCCACCTCGAAACGGGCGTTGGTCATGCCCAGCATTTTCAGGCGGGCCATGACATCGGTGCCGAGGGTGGTCGCGGCCTTCTGTCGCGCCGCACGCAAGGTGGCGGCGGCGGTCTGGTAGTTTTTTTCCAGCGCAGCCACTTCCCGGGTCAGCGCCTCCAGGTCCTGGGACCGTTGCAGCTGTGCCAGTTCGGTCGCCAGGGCTGCTTGCAGCTCCGGCAGTCCGGCGGGGGTAACGCGATGCTTGCGCGCCAGTTGGTGCACGGCAGCCAGCCGGTCCTCCAGCATCGTCAGTCGTGCCGGGTCGGCATCAAGGCTGTCGAGATAGTGTCGCAGCGAGCTTGCGCCTTCGCGGA
This sequence comes from Moraxellaceae bacterium, assembly GCA_049655345.1. GTDB lineage: Bacteria > Pseudomonadota > Gammaproteobacteria > Pseudomonadales > Moraxellaceae > UBA2031. The sequence continues at coordinate 4,402 of JBASJP010000070.1, read as the reverse complement.
TCTGGATCAGAGCCGAGTCCAGCAGTTCGGCGACGGCGTCCAGCTTCGGGTGGCGACCACGTTCGCCCTCCAGGGCCTTCAGTGCCTGCTGCACGCAACGGGCGGCATTGTCACTGTCGTTCTCGGTCAGCCGGTCCAGGGCACTGTCGCCGTTCTGCAGCAGCGTGCCCAGATTGGCGAGCGCATCGTGCTCCTGCTCCAGCTTTTCATAGTCGCCCTCGGCAAGGCCAAGCTTGTCGAGCTCGTCGAGCTGGTGTGTGACGAGTTCAAGCCGTTCACGCTGGCGGTCCCCTTCACGTGTAAGGGTGGACAGCTCCTTTGCCGCCCGCTGCCATTGCTGCCAGAGGCCGGCCAGTGCCCTGGCCTCGCCCGTGAGACCGGCGCAGCCATCCAGCAGGGCGCGGTGATTGTCCTTTTTCAGCAGCGACTGGTGCTCGTGCTGGCTGTGAATGTCGATAAGCATTTCGCCCAGCGCCTTGACGTCGGCCAGGGTGGCGGGGCTGCCATTGATCCAGGCGCGTGAGCGGCCGTCGGCACTGATGGTGCGGCGCAGCCAGCATTCCTGGCTGTCATCTGGCGAGCCGTCCAGCTCGCGCTCGCGCAGCCATTCCTGTGCTTCGGCATGACGACGGATGTCAAAGCCGGCGCTGACTTCGGCGCGCTCGGCCCCGGCCCGGACCAGTCCGGCCTCCGCGCGGTCACCCAGGCAAAGGCCCAGGGCATCCATGAGGATGGATTTGCCGGCACCGGTCTCGCCGGTAATGACGGTAAAGCCGGCACGGAAATCCAGTTCCAGGCTGGCGACAATGGCAAAATCACGAATCTTGAGATGGTTGAGCATGGCGGGGCCGGCTGTCCGTAATGACAGTATCATAGGCCATGCCTGTGATCTTTATAAGTCACCCTGAAGATGACTTAACATCGGCCGCCCGGGTGTATATAAACAAGCCATGGATCGATCCCAACTGCTCTTCAAGACACTCGTCGAGTGTTACATCCGCGATGGCCAGCCCGTTGCGTCCCGCCAGTTGCTGCAGGCGGCAGACCTCCCGCTGTCGCCGGCGACGGTGCGTAATGTCATGGCCTCCCTCGAGGAGCGGGGCCTGCTGGCATCACCCCATACCTCGGCAGGGAGGGTGCCGACGCAACAGGGCTACCGTCTCTTTGTGGACCGGCTGCTGACCACGGAGGTGCTGACCGACGATGCCGTCAGCGCGCTGGAGGGCGGCCTGCACAAGGGACAGTCCCCACGCGAGCTGGTGGAAAAGGCGGCGCAGAGTCTGGCGGAGCTCACCCGTCATGCCGGGCTGGTGATGGTGCCGCGGCGCGACCTGGCCGATCTGCGCCATATCGAGTTTGTGCGTCTGGATGAGCGCCGTCTGCTGGCGATTGTGGTCTGTGCCAACGGTGATGTTCAGAATCAGCTCATTCAGGGTGAGCGAGTATTTACTGATGAGGAGTTGGTGCAGACCTCCAACTACCTGAACCGGCACTTTACCGGCAAGAGCCTGGCCGACATCACCAGCAGCCTGCTGCATGGCCTGCAGGATGATCGCCTGCGTCTGGATGCCATGCTGCGCAGCACGGTCGAGCTGGCCGAGCGTGCCTTTGCGCCGCGACCGACGGGTGATTATGTCCTGACCGGCGAAGCCAGCCTGTTGTCGCTGGCCGGTACGGGCGGGGTTGACCGGTTGCAGGAGCTGTTCACGGCCTTTACCGCCAAGCGCGACATCCTGCACCTGCTGGATCGCTGCCAGCAGAGCGAGGGCGTCGAGATCTATATCGGTGATGAGTCGGGCTATGCCCCGTTCGAGGACCTGACCCTTGTCACGGCCCCGTATGCGGCCAATGGCCGGGTGCTGGGCCGTCTGGCCGTCATCGGCCCTACCCGCATGGCCTACCAGCGGGTGATTCCGCTGGTCGAGGTGACTGCCCGGGCACTGTCGCGGGCACTTTCCTCCTCTGACAACCCTTGAAATGAGGTGAGTTAACCCCAGATAACGTGCGGTTTTCCATTTTCCGCAGATCTGAGGCTGTCATGTCAGAGCACGAACAACCCGAATCCACCCAGGCCGCTCCCGAAAACGCAGAGACGGCTGCCCCGGCAGAGTCTTCCGAGCTGGACCTTGCGGCCCGTGTCGCCGAACTCGAAAACACCGTGCGCGACACCCAGTTGCGCGCTCAGGCCGAGATCCAGAACATCCACAAGCGCGCAGAGCGCGACGTCAGCAATGCCCACAAGTTTGCCCTCGAAAAATTTGCCGGCAGCCTGCTCGATGTCGTCGACAACCTTGAGCGCGCCCTGGAGTCCTGCTCGGATGACAACGAAGCCACCCGTGGCCTGCTGGAAGGCGTGGCACTCACGCACAAGCAGTTGACCGATGTACTGCGTCGTTTCTCGGTGGAAGCCATCAACCCGATGGGTGAGACCTTCAATCCCGAGTTGCACCAGGCCGTGTCCATGCAGCCATCGACCACGGCAGCGCCCAATACCGTCTCGGCAGTCCTCGCCAAGGGTTACACCCTGTCAGGGCGCCTGTTGCGGCCGGCCATTGTCGTGGTCGCCACGGCAGGCTGAGGCCAGGAAATTTCTGAATGGCCTTGAAATCTGTAAGGCCATCGCCATATCGGCACTCAAGGCAGAACACCGCCACGAACTGAACCGGAAAGACGGGGCAGGCATCAGCCGGCGCCCCCGACCACATTAGCGGAGAGCATCATGGGCAAGATTATCGGTATCGACCTCGGCACCACCAATTCCTGCGTCGCCATCATGGAAGGCGACAAGGTCAAGGTTATTGAAAACGCAGAAGGCGCGCGCACCACGCCATCCATCGTCGCCTACACCGACAACGAAGTGCTGGTCGGTGCCGGAGCCAAGCGTCAGGCCGTGACCAACCCCAAGAACACCTTGTTTGCAGTGAAGCGCCTGATCGGCCGCAAGTTCAAGGACGATGTCGTGCAGAAAGACATCAAGATGGTGCCTTACGCCATTGTGGCCGCCGACAACGGCGATGCCTGGGTGGACGTGAAGGGTGACCGCAAGGCGCCGCCACAGATTTCTGCCGAAGTGCTGAAGAAAATGAAGAAGACCGCCGAAGATTATCTCGGCGAGCCGGTGACCGAAGCCGTGATCACCGTGCCGGCCTACTTCAATGATTCCCAGCGCCAGGCCACCAAGGATGCCGGCCGCATCGCCGGTCTCGACGTCAAGCGCATCATCAACGAACCGACCGCTGCTGCCCTTGCCTTCGGCATGGACAAGAAGGAAGGCGACCGCAAGATTGCCGTGTATGACCTTGGCGGCGGCACCTTCGACGTGTCCATCATCGAAATCGCCGAAATCGAAGGCGAGCACCAGTTCGAAGTGCTGTCCACCAACGGTGACACCTTCCTCGGCGGCGAAGATTTCGATCTCAAGCTGATCGATTACCTCGCTGACGAATTCAAGAAAGAGCAGGGCATCGACCTGCACAACGATCCGCTGGCCCTGCAGCGTCTGAAAGAAGCCGCTGAAAAAGCCAAGATCGAACTGTCTACCGCGCAACAGACTGAAGTGAACCTGCCGTACATCACGGCCGATGCGACAGGCCCCAAGCACCTCGCCATCAAGGTGACCCGTGCCAAGCTGGAAGCGCTGGTGGAAGAACTCGTCGCCCGCACCATCGAGCCGTGCAAGGTGGCGCTGGCCGATGCCGGCCTGAAAGTGTCCGATATCGGTGACGTAATTCTCGTCGGCGGCCAGACCCGCATGCCGATGGTGATGGACAAGGTAAAGGAGTTCTTCGGCCAGGAACCACGTCGTGACGTGAATCCTGACGAAGCCGTGGCCATCGGTGCGGCCTACCAGGCTGCCGTGCTCTCCGGTGACGTGAAGGACGTGTTGCTGCTCGACGTGACCCCGCTGTCACTCGGTCTCGAAACCATGGGTGGCGTGTCCACCGTCGTGATCGAAAAGAACACCACCATTCCGACCAAGAAATCGCAGGTGTTCTCCACTGCCGATGACAACCAGAACGCCGTGACCATTCACGTGTTGCAGGGTGAGCGCAAGCAGGCCTCGCAGAACAAGTCGCTGGGCCGCTTTGACCTTAGCGAAATTCCGCCGGCACCGCGCGGCATGCCGCAGATCGAAGTGACTTTCGATATCGATGCCAACGGTATCCTGCATGTTGGTGCAAAAGACAAGGCCACCGGCAAGGAACAGCGCATCGTGATCAAGGCCAACTCCGGCCTGACCGATGAAGAAATCCAGCAGATGGTGCGTGATGCCGAGGCCAATGCCGAGGAAGACCGCAAGTTCACCGAGCTCGTCAATGCCCGTAACGGCGCCGACCAGTTGGTGCACGCCACGAAGAAGGCGCTGACGGATCTTGCCGACAAGGCCACCGAGGAAGAAAAG
>JBASJP010000069.1:0-12035 GCA_049655345.1 Moraxellaceae bacterium | reverse complement strand
GTGTTGAGTGCAGTCGTAAATTTTGCAATTTCTTTTTTTGTTTTTATGGCGTTTATGCTGATAACGGGGGATTTCCCTGGTGTTCGCATCATCATCATTCCGCTTCTCCTTGCAGCTGTATTGGTCTTTGCGATCGGGCTTGGCATGATTCTCGGTGTGCTGAATGTTTTCTTTCGTGATGTTGGTCAATTATTCGGCATCATTATGCAGTTCTGGTTCTGGCTGACGCCGATAGTCTATCCTGTCAGTATTTTGCCTGATGCCATCAGGCCGCTAGTAGAGCTGAATCCAGTCACTCCACTGATTGTAGCTTTTCAACAAGTACTCGTGTTCAAAATGTGGCCGGACTGGCCTACTCTGGTTTATCCAACGGTAATCGGCGTTATTCTGTGTTTACTTGGCTTGCGGCTATTTCGCCAGCGCGCCGGTGAAATGGTGGATGAACTCTGATGGGCAGTATAGTTGTTGAGAGGGTTGGCAAAGCATACAAACATTATAATAGTCAGTGGGCACGCCTGACTGAATGGCTGACGCCAGGTAAGCGTTCATGCCACAGGGATATTTGGGTATTACAGGATATAAGCTTCGGAGTCATGCCAGGTGAGGCTCTTGGTATAATTGGTACCAATGGTGCTGGTAAAAGCACGTTGCTGAAAATCATTACTGGAACCACGCAACCTACGAACGGCAGGGTTCGCATGCAGGGGTATGTGGCAGCTTTACTTGAGCTGGGAATGGGTTTTCATGCTGATTTTACCGGGCGACAGAATGTATTCATGGCCGGTCAGTTGCTTGGTCTTGGCCTTGAGGAGCTACAGGATCTGATGCCTGCAATCGAAGAGTTTGCCGAGATTGGCGAGCATATGGATCAGCCAGTGCGGACTTACTCAAGTGGGATGCAGATGCGTCTTGCATTCAGTGTGGCTACTGCCAAAAGACCTGATATTCTGATTGTTGACGAGGCATTGTCTGTTGGGGATGCATATTTCCAGCACAAGAGCTTTGAACGAATTCGCCAGTTCCAGAAAGAAGGATCTACCCTTTTGATTGTTTCGCATGATCGTAATGCCATTCAGTCTATTTGTGATCGGGCGATCATGCTGGAAAAAGGGCAGTTGGTTATGCAAGGAAAGCCCGAAGATGTTTTCGACTATTACAATGCAGCACTGGCAGACCGTGAAAAGGGCATTATACGTCAGGAGCAATTGGAGGGTGGTCGTGTCAGGACCATTTCCGGTACTGGTGAGGTTGGTATTGCCGGGGTCGAGCTACTGGACTTCACTGGCAATCCGGTAGATGTAGTGGGAATTGGTGAAGCGGTAAGCCTGCGAGTGAGGGTAAGGGTTAATCAGGATGTGTCGCGCCTCATTTTGGGCTTCATGATCAAGGATCGACTGGGTCAGCCGATTTATGGCATAAATACACACCGCACTGGGCAGGCACTGACGGACTTGAAGGCTGGTGAGGAAGTTACCTTCCGTTTTGATTTTGAGGCTCGATTGGGCAAGGGGCATTACTCGGTAGCATTGGCACTATCCCCGCATGACTCTCATCTTGAGAAAAACTATGAGTGGCGGGATCACAGCATCATTTTTCATGTGATCAACAGGCATTGCGAGGATTTTGTCGGGAATACCTGGCTCAATGCGAAGGCACATATTCTGCGCACTGGAAGTTTGTAATGAGGGCTATATTTTGAAGCTTGTGCCAGTAATCATTTGTGGTGGTGCCGGAACTCGACTTTGGCCTGTTTCAAGAGTTACCCATCCCAAGCCCTTTATGCCGTTACCTGGTGGAGGCAACCTGCTTCAGAAAACGTTTTTGCGTGCGGTGGCGCTTCCTGATGTTCTGGAAATACTGACAATCACCAATCGCGAGTTGTACTTCAAGACGGATGATGAGTATCGCTCATCAGGTAGGCAGGTAGTTCGCTGCGGTTATGTGCTGGAGCCATTCGGTCGTAATACCGCTGCCGCAGTAGTAGCAGCTGCGCTTGATATCAAGCGTACTTATGGCCAGGATGTCTTGATGCTGGTCTTGCCAGCAGATCATCTCATTACGGATGCATCGGCGTTTGTTGAGGCAGTTGAGCGCGCAAAAAATCTTGCCGGGCAGGGATGGCTGGTTACGTTCGGTATTCATCCCGAGTATCCGGAAACCGGATTTGGTTACATTGAAATGGACACATCTTCTTCTCTTGGTTCTGGCTATAAGGTCAAACGATTTGTGGAAAAGCCAGATCTTGCTACGGCCAAGTCCTATCTGGCAGGCGGCACGTATCTCTGGAATTCAGGCATGTTTTGTTTTCAGGTAGATGCTTTGCTAGACGAAATGAAGAAGTATGCGCCAGATGTAATCAATGAGGTTTACGCCTGCATCAATGTCGCACAGAAATCAGAGGGGGATCAACATCGTTGTACAACGCTTGATGCCAATTCATTTGCCAAGGTGCCTGATATTTCCATTGATTATGCACTGATGGAGCGCTCAGACAGGGTTGCTACTGTCCCCTGCGATCTTGGCTGGAGTGATATTGGATCCTGGCGTGCAATGAGTGAATTAACGTCTCCTGATGCCGATGGAAACCGTTGTGAGGGAGATGTTCTCGTTCATGGCGCTAGCGGGAACTATGTCATGAGTAATGAGCGACTTACTGCATTGGTGGGTGTCCATGACTTGCTGGTGGTTGATACGCCGGACGCTATTCTGGTGGCGCACAAGGATCATGCTCAGGATGTAAAACATATCGTTAGCCAACTCAAGGGAAAGGGGCATGATGCTCACATGCTTCATCGCACAGTGCATAGGCCATGGGGAACTTACACAACGCTGGAGGAGGGTGATGGCTTCAAGATCAAGCGAATTGTAGTTCGGCCAGGTGCTTCACTGTCATTGCAAAAGCATCACCACCGCAGCGAACATTGGATAGTTGTCTCTGGTGTGGCAGAGGTAATCAACGATGACCGTGAGTTTTTGCTTAACAGTAATGAATCAACGTTCATTCCTGCAGGCCATAAGCATCGCCTTGCCAATCCAGGGGTTCTTGATCTTGTGATGATCGAAGTACAGAGCGGTGGTTATCTGGGGGAGGATGATATTGTCCGGCTTCAGGATAACTACGGTCGTCAGTGATGCCGCCTTCCGGTGCTGGAGAGGGACGGCATGAAACTATTGCTTAATGTTGAGTCAATGGCCCCTCCGCGCACTGGAATAGGGAATTACACCTTTCATTTGCTCAATGAACTTGTGCAGTCGTCCCTTCTTGAGCATATTGAATGCTTCTCTGGCAGTGATTTTATTGATGCTGGTGTTTCATTGGGAGTGGCACGGCAGCCAATAACGGAAGACAATGCATCTGCTATTGCGCTCTTCTCGCGTGAGATCCGGCTACGGCTACGTCATTCCACCATGGCATATCGTATTCTTGCAGCAGTGAGGAAGATGCAGTTCAGGAACGGAGTATCAGGACGAACGGGCTTTGTATATCACGAACCTGCTTTCGTTCTGAGGCCATATGCAGGCCCGTCTGTTGTCACTATTCATGATCTTTCGTTTATTAACTACCCCGAATCCCAACCGAGGGGCAGGGTGGATTATTTGCTCAGGGAGTTACCAAAGACCTTGAGACAGGCAGACAAGATCATCACGCCATCAGAGTTGATTCGGCAGGAGTTGATTGGCCAGTTGTCAGTGCCACCTGACCAAGTGGTCGCCACTTCCCTTGGAGCGTCTGTTGACTTTCAACCAAGGGGGGATGATCAATGCAGGTCTGTGCTCTCAAATCTAGGCTTGAAATATCGGAGTTACCTGCTTTTCGTAGGCACGATTGAGCCAAGGAAAAATGTCTCATTGCTGCTGGATGCCTGGATGTCCATGCCTGTTCTTTTGCGTCAGAGGTTTCCGCTTGTGATAGCAGGGGCTGCGGGATGGTGCAGTGATATACTGTTGAGGCGGCTGGAGGCCATGGCGATGACTGGCGGAATTTTGTATTTAAGCTATGTTTCTGAGCCAGAGTTGCCATTTTTATACTCTGGAGCAAGGGCTTTTATCTACCCCTCAATTTATGAAGGCTTTGGTTTGCCCGTACTTGAGGCTATGGCGAGTGGAACGCCAGTGATTTGTACAGAAAATACCGCCATGGCTGAGTTCTCCCTTGGTGTGGCTGCTTTCTGTGGGACATCGGATGTAGATAGACTCAAGGATCTACTTATTGAACTTTGCGAAGATGCAGATCTTGCAAGTGACATGGGGCGACGAGGGAGGGATGCGGCAACTGCATTTTCATGGTCCCGCTGTGCCAGTGAAACGATGAGTGTCTATGCATCTGTTTTATAGAAGCGGCAACAGATTATTTATGGTTGACTATTGAAAATACTTCATTTTTTTAAAACATTTGGGCCAGACCAGCACGGTGGGGTCGAGATGTTTATTCGGCACCTCACAAGCGCAACGAGAGTTATTGGTGTTGATAACGCAATATTGTCGCTTGAAAAAAAGCCTGTAGCTACGTTTGATGTTGATGGCCTTGAGATTCATCAGGCCAGGGAAGACTTTAATTTTGCGTCTACCGGGTTTTCGTACGAGTCAATTTCTGTTTTGCATGATCTTGCCAGGGACGCAGATATTATTCACTACCACTTTCCCTGGCCTTTCATGGACGTTGCACATTTCGCGGCTCGAATAAAAAAACCTACAGTCGTAACGTATCACTCGGATATAGTCAGGCAGAAAATACTTCTTCAATTTTATCGGCCCTTGATGAATGCGTTTTTGCGTGATGTTGATGCGTTAGTGGCAACCAGCCCCAATTATCTTAAAAGCTCCCCTGTATTGCAGCGTTATGCTGCGAAGACATCAGTTATCACTATCGGACTCAATGAAAGCCTTTACCCATGTCCAAAAAGTGAGGCTATAGCAGGTTGGAGGAAGAGAATAGGAGAACGCTTTTTCTTGTTTGTAGGAGTGCTGCGTTACTACAAGGGCTTGCATGTCTTGTTGGATGCTATTGCCGGAACAAATATTCCACTGGTGATTGTAGGTGCGGGTCCGATTGAGCATGAGTTGGCGAAACAGGCTCGAAAAGCCGGTTTGTATAATGTTCACTTTATGGGGCAAGTAAGTGAGCAGGACAAGGTGGACTTGATGGAGGCTTGCTACGCTCTGGTTTTTCCATCCCATTTACGCTCCGAGGCATTTGGTATCGGTTTGCTGGAGGGGGCGATGTTCGGCAAACCATTAATCTGTAGCGAAATCGGGACGGGCACAAGCTATATCAATATTCATGGTGAAACAGGTCTCGTGGTTCCGCCGGAAAATCCGTGGCATCTTCGGGATGCCTTGCTTCAACTCTGGAATAACCCTGCTCTGGCACAGAAATTTGGTACAGCTGCAAGAGCCCGTTATGAGAAGGTGTTTACATCAAACAAGATGGGGCAGCGCTACAAGGATCTATATGAGCGTGTTATTGAAAGATGAGGTATGGAACGGCCATTCGTTGAGTGGCATCAAGCAACTGTTCCCGCTGGAGCGATAAGCGAGGGATTGGGCATAACCGGGGATGGAAGTCAGATGCAAGGCACATTACGAAAAATGCGTGCAGAGCCCAATGAGCCAGTGAGCTATCATCTGCCATTGGGAGATTTTTTTGTTCCTCTGGCTCCATTTTTGGGAAATACACTTCATCTGCATTATCAGGGTGCTATCGTTTGTGTCGCATGTAACCGACCGACAAAAAAATCCTACAACCAAGGTTATTGCTTCGTTTGTTTTCGCAGACTTGCTGCCTGCGACATGTGCATTCTCAAGCCGGAAACCTGTCATTATCATTTGGGTACATGTCGTGAGCCAGAGTGGGGAGTCAAGCATTGTATGACTCCTCATGTCGTCTATTTAGCGAACTCTACTGGCTTGAAAGTGGGTATTACCCGTGAAAGTCAGTTGCCAACCCGGTGGCTGGATCAGGGGGCCATACAGGCATTGCCGATATTTCGCGTTGCAACACGCTATCAGTCCGGATTAATGGAAACGCTTTTGGCCCGGTATATACCAGACAGAACCAATTGGCAGGCATTGATCAAAGCGGATAGTCAGCTGATAGACCTTCAGGCAGAACGTGATGCACTACTCAGTCGTTGTTTGCAAGAAATTGAAGACTTGAAGTCAAGGTTCCCTGGGCAGATTCAGATGCTGCCTGACGCCGAAAGCCAGAGCTTCCACTATCCGGTTCTTGAGTATCCGAAGAAGATAGTCTCTTTTAACTTTGACAAAAGTGAAGATGTTGCAGGTACACTGCTTGGCATAAAAGGCCAGTATCTTCTACTCGATACTGGTGTCATCAATATTCGGAAATATACTTCCTATCAGGTCGAACTCCTCACCATTTGATCAGGTAATGCGTTGGAGTTGCTTGAGCAAGCTAATAATTGCTACTGCATAAGGCTATTGTCATGACTGCGGAATCTGAAAAAACCACAATTTATCTCAAAGACTATTTACCGCCTGATTATCATGTTCATCATGTTCGCCTTCATATATCAATTGAGTCAGATGCAACCATTGTAACGGCCGAGCTGGATATTGAGAGAAGTGAAACCGCATCACCCAATACGGCGCTTCGTCTGCATGGCGCTGATCTGGAATTGCTAGAGCTTTCCTTCAATGGCCAAGTGGTGCCTGCCGAGTGTTACAAGTTGGTGGGTGAGGAACTTGTTATTGAGAATGTCCCCCCCAGTCCGTTTACACTGAAGAGCTGTGTACGGATCCATCCTGAATCCAATACAGCCCTTGAGGGCCTCTATTGCTCTGACGGCATGTACTGCACCCAGTGCGAGGCGGAAGGTTTTCGCAAGATTACCTATTATCCTGATCGGCCTGATGTTATGGCACGATTCACGACTACATTGGATGCCGAAAAAAAACGGTTTCCGGTGCTGTTAGCTAATGGAAATCAAGTTGCATCCGGTGAGAGCGCTATCGGGAGGCACGGAGAGCTTCGGCACTTTGTGACGTGGGAAGATCCTTTTCCTAAACCTGCCTATCTGTTTGCCATGGTGGCCGGCAATCTTGAATGCTGTCGTGATGAATTTATTACATCCTCTGGCCGGAAGATAGATTTACGAATCTATGTTGAATCCCGAGATGTCGAAAAGGTTGAACATGCCATGGCTTCGCTCAAACGATCCATGCGTTGGGATGAAGAAGTTTATGGTCGGGAGTACGATCTTGATATTTTCATGATCGTGGCTGTTTCTCATTTCAATATGGGAGCAATGGAGAATAAAGGGTTAAATATTTTTAATACAAGTTGTGTTCTTGCACACCACTTGACGACGACTGATGCAGGATTTCAGCGGGTTGAGTCTGTGGTTGCCCATGAATATTTTCATAACTGGAGTGGTAACCGTGTTACCTGTCGGGACTGGTTTCAGTTGAGCTTGAAGGAAGGATTTACGGTATTTCGCGATCAGCAGTTTTCAGCGGATATGCTTTCTCATAGTGTTCAGCGTATAGAGGATGTAGATGCATTACGCTCATGGCAGTTTGCAGAAGACTCCGGGCCTCTTGCTCACCCGGTAAGGCCAGAGTCATTTGTCGAGATAAACAATTTTTATACGGCAACTGTCTATGAAAAGGGTGCGGAGATCGTCCGCATGCTCCATACCGTTCTGGGTCCCGATAATTTCCGGGCTGGTACAGATCTGTATTTTTCACGGCATGATGGGCAGGCTGTAACAGTAGAGGATTTTATTCGTGCATTGAGTGATGCAAGCGACATTGACCTTGGTGAGTTCTTGCAATGGTATCGGCAGCCCGGCACACCGTTACTTCGTGCTGAGGGATCATATAACGCTGATCTATGCACTTATACCTTGCGTCTTGAGCAGGCGTTGCCAACGATACCGGGCTATCCTGACCCACTCCTGCTGCCGGTTCCTGTGCGTTTTTCCCTCATAGGGCCTGATGGAAATGACCTGCACGTCTTGCATGGACAAAATATGTCCAGTTCCCATGTGCTGATTCTGCGTAATCATTACCAGGAGTATGAATTCCTTAATGTGAATTCTGCACCTGTACCATCGTTACTTCGTGACTTTTCTGCTCCGGTAATGCTTGAGCAGTCGCTCAATCAAGAGGAGAGGCTGTTTTTGTTGCGTCATGATAATAATGGATTCAATCGCTGGCGGGTTACCCAGGATTTACTGGCGGCTGAAATCTTGCGTCTTGCAGCGGGTGAGGCGGCGTTGCTCCCGGATAAGGGATTGCTTGATGCTATTGAGGGGCTTTTGCCGGAACTTGCTGAGCATGATGCGGCGCTTGCGGCCAAATTGCTGCAGTTTCCTACAGTACACCAACTGATGGAGAATGCAGCTCATCCGGATCCTGAAGCATTGCATCATGCACGTTTGGCACTACGTTCAGCGGTAACCTCCAGGCTTGAGTCCTGGTTTCTGTCGTTGTGTGTTGATGTGCCGGAACGGGATGCGGTCTATCGTTATGATGCATGCTCGATTGCAAGGCGAAGTCTGGTGAACACGGCTCTTGGCTTTCTTGTTGGGTACTCTGCAGATCATGCAAGCCTTGCGGTTCGGCGCTTTGAGTCTGCCACTAACATGACCAATCAGGCATCCGCGCTTATTGCCTTGGTACATGCCGGATGTGTCGAGGGCAGTGACTGCCTGGCCGCATTTTTGCAGCAGTGGAGGCATGAGCCTCTGGTAATGGATCAATGGTTTGCCATCCAGGCGAGCGCTCCCCTGAGCAGTACAGCCGGCAGGATTCGGGAGTTGCTGGCTCATCCGGACTTTGACCGAACCAGCCCCAACAGGGTTCGCTCCGTTCTTGGCCAGTTTGCCAATGCCAATCCAGTTGCTTTTCATCAGGCTGATGGAAGTGGCTATCAGATTCTATGCGCTGAAATTGCGCTACTCGATACCATTAATCCCCAGATTGCGGCCCGATTGCTGGGGGCGCTTGCGGTCTGGCCGAGACTGGATGAAAAAAGGCAGCAGGCCGTGCTTGACGAGTTGGCCAAACTGGCTCACCCGGGAATATCACCGGATCTGGCAGAGAACCTTTCGCGCCTGACCCGGATGCAAATGTAGTGGATGAGCGAGGAACTGCATGGTCATCAATGCCTTGCAGGCTGGCATTTCTCAGTATTTGAGCTAGTGTTACACGGTGAAAGCCTTCACTGCCATGGGGCCAATACCGGTAGTTTTTGTTGATCTGGTTGGACAATGTACGGGTCGTGGAGGATATTGTCCGACAATAATTATGTTATGCCTGGCGCAAAATCGGCAAAAGAACTTTGGGGTCAGACTTCTCGGTTTTCTTTATAAAAAACAAAGGGTATAAAGGAAGCATTGGTTCTATGAAAGATATTTAAGGCTATAAGTGCCTGATGACAGGCATTGATGCTGTGTAATGTCAATGCCGTGTTGGCTTTTATTAGTGGTGTGACAGTTGATTGGCTGATATGCCCTGCCATGCAACATGAATGTAAAACATAAGAATCTCATCACAACACCATCCAATCCGCTTGGAGCTCCGACATGAAAAAGAAGAACGGTCTGCAGTCACTGCGCATGGCCCCTCGAACTGCTGGTTTTGCCTTGGCTACCGTCCTGCCTTTGGCCATCAGTACAGCATCTGCTTTTGAGCTGAATCTCGGGGCGGTGACTGGATCTCTCGATACAACTCTGTCCTATGGTACAGGGTGGCGTATGGAGAATGCAGATCCCAAGCTTGCTGGTTCTTATGACAGTTATCCTGCGGCAGTGGCAGCTAATCGTCGTACTTTCCTGAACAAGAATGACGGCGATGCCAACTTCGATAATGACAGCAAGCCGATCAGCAGTGTTTTCAAGATCACCTCTGATCTTGAGCTGAAAAGTGGTGACTTCGGTGTTTTTGTTCGTGGTACAGCTTTCTATGACACCGTACTTGCGGATGGCAACCCTAATTATGCGTATGGCGGTAATCCTGCGAACGCCTATTTCCCAAGCACGCCAGGTAATTACTTTCCCAACTCTGCCAGCTGTAATGCACAGTCTGCCGAGTTTCCTCACTCATGCGGATTTCCGAAAGAGCTTGATGAGAAGGTTACCAATGATGCCCGCTTCCTTGATGCCTATGTCTACGGGAACTTTGATGTAAGTGGTCGGGCGTTGAACGTGCGTCTTGGTGAGCAGGTGCTCAACTGGGGTGAGGCGCTTTTCCTGCAGGATGGCATCAATAATGCCAATCCGGTTTCCTTGTCCAAGCTGCGCTTGCCTGGCGCGGAAGTGCGTGAGGCTTTGCTGCCCCTGCCAATGATCTATGCCTCGTATGAGTTGGCTGACAGTTTGACCATGGAAGCCTTCTATGAGTTTGACTGGGACTATTCCGAAGCTGATGGCGTAGGCACTTACTACTCAACTGATGATGCGTTTGCTGGTGATGGTGCCAATCGAATCATTGTAGAAACAAATGGAACAGCACTCGGTGCCGCTGCAGTTGCTTATAATCTGGCAACTTACGGATACGCCACGACCGTTTTGACCACTAAACGCCTCGATGACAAGCCGGTAGACAGTCAGGGGCAGTTCGGTGTGGCTTTTCGCTACAACACGGACAACACTGAATATGGCATGTTCTACATGAACTATCACAGCCATAAGCCAGTAGCCCGGGCACAGGTTCCGGCCTTCACCAATGCGCTCGAATTTATTGACAATACAACCTATCAAATCGTCTATCCGGAAGACATCCAGATGGTTGGACTGACTTTCAGTACAACACTGGGTGATCTTTCCGTGTCCGGCGAACTTGCTTACCGTCCGAATGATGTAATTCTGTCGGAGCTTGGGGATAATCTGGTTGCGTACAATACGATTGCCAGTATTTGCTACACCTTGGGTGCATGTACTCCGGGAACGGGATTCAGCTACGGCGATGTGCTGAATAACGGCAAGCCGCTGAAGCCGGGCGAAACGGTTAATGTCTGGGAAGAGCTCGAGACATACAATCTTGACTTGGTAGCGATCAATAACTTTGGTCCGATGATGGGTGCAGACCAGATTATTGGCATCCTTGAAGTGGGCGCTAATTACGTTCCGAAAGGAGAAGACAAGCGTTATGCATCAACGGCATCCCTGCTGAATATTCCGTTGGCTAGTGTTCCTGTTGCCTTGCAAAGTCTTGTTTGTGCCGATGGCTCTGCAGCAAAGCCTTTGTATGAGGCTGGCACCTGCCTTTCGGAAGGTCCGTCTGATGACTACATGGATGAGCTCTCCTGGGGTTACCGTGCTGTTCTCTCCGCCACATATAATGATGCCTTTGCCGGCGTAGCCCTGAATCCGGTGATTCGCTTTGCTCACGATGTGGATGGCAACTCACACCGTACCGGCAACTTTCTGGAGAATCGAAAGTCGGGTCTGGTTGGTCTGAATGCAATCTATAATCAGGAGCTTGAAGTTGGTATCGCCTACAACGCATTCTGGGGTGCCGAGGCGAGCAACCTGCTGGGTGATCGTGACAATCTTACGTTGACGCTCAAATACTCGTTCTGATCAAGGTCTTCGCAGTCTGAAGGGATTGCGGGGTGGCAGACAGATATCATGTCTGCCACCCATCATGGTTTTTACAGGGTTTCTCTGTATTTTTTGAGGGTTGAATCATGTTGAAAAAAATAGCATGGCTCGGAACGGTGTTTGCGGTAGGCCTGGCCTCTGCAACATCTGCGCAAGCAGCCGTTTCTGCAGCTGAAGCTGGCAAGCTGAAAACCACTCTGATGCCGGTTGGCGGTGAAAAGGCCGGTAATGCAGATGGCACCATTCCTGCGTGGACTGGTGGCATCACAAAGTCACCATTTCCAAACTACAAGCCTGGCGACCATCACCCGGATCCGTTTGTCAGCGACAAGCATCTGTTTGTGATTAGCTCCAAAAACATGAACCAGTATGCTGACAAGTTGTCGGAAGGGCAAAAGGCTCTGTTCCGGACGTATCCGGATACATACAAGATGTTTGTATATCCTTCACGTCGTACAGCTGCAC
>JBASJP010000068.1:0-2194 GCA_049655345.1 Moraxellaceae bacterium | reverse complement strand
GACCGGTACGGTCGGCCGCGGCACAGGCGCGCTGCACCGGCTTTTCACCGTAGTTGGCGGTATGGCCGCCAAACGGACGCTGATAAATGGTGCCGTCGGCATTGCGGTCAAACGGCCTGCCGAGGTGTTCCAGCTCATACACCATCTTGGGAGCTTCGCGGCACATGAACTCGATGGCATCCTGGTCGCCCAGCCAGTCGGAACCCTTGATGGTGTCGTAGAAATGGTAATGCCAGTTGTCCTCGCTCATGTTGCCGAGCGAGGCACCAATGCCGCCCTGTGCCGCTACGGTGTGGGAGCGGGTCGGGAACACCTTAGTCAGGACGGCTACCTTGAGGCCTGCTCGGGCAAGCTGCAGCGAGGCACGCATGCCGGAGCCACCACCACCAACGATGACGGCATCAAAGGTCAGGGTAGGAATATTGGTCGCGTTTATTGCATCGGCCATGAATCAGTTCCCCCAGAGGATCTGGATGCCCCAGACCACATAAACAAAGATACAGATGGCCATGCCGGTCTGCAGGAAGATACGGATGAAGGTTGCCTTGGCACCCATCTGGCGCTCGGTGACGTAGTCAGTGAACACCGTCCACAGACCCACCCACGCATGGGCAGCCAGCGCCAGCAATGCCAGCAAAGAGAAAATGCGCATGGCCGTGCAGGTCATGAAACCGTGCCACTGGGTGTAATCCACACCAGGATTGCACAGCAGAAAGCCGACGATCACGACAAAATAGGCGGCCAGAATATAGGCGCTGACACGCTGGGCCAGCCAGTCGGCAACACCGGAACGACTAAAGCTCGTTGCACTGTTTCTCATCAGAGCACCATCCAGGCCAATGCACAAAGAATGAGGACACCAGACAGCAGCAGTGCCAGTGTGGCAAACAGACGACCACCCTCCAGCGACTCACCAATACCGAAGTCCTGAACGAGGTGCTTTGCACCCACAACAAAGTGGTAAATCAGTCCTGCCAGTGCAACAAACACCAGAAAGCCACCGATAAAACCACCCAGTACATCAGTCTTTACGGCAGCGAAGGCCTCTGCAGAGACAAGTGACTCCTGCAGGACATAAAGCAGAACCGGGATAAGAGCAAAGATCACCACGCCAGAGATACGATGCAAAATGGAGGCGATGGCGACCGGGGACTTCAAGTTTACGGCCAGAACGGTCGACAAACTGAGATTGACAGGTCGATTGCTTTTCACAGCGGGTTTCCTGTTGGGGGCCTCTCACGAGGCAGACCGAAGGGAGAGCACACAAGGAAGCGCAAGCCAATGAAATTCCTGAAATTTTCAGGAGACCAGCAGCATGCGCAAAACCGGGCGGAAAGTATAATCCCGCATAAATTGAATTACAAACCGGTAACACAGACAAATACTGCGCATTTAGCTTGAATCTGCTCCTTTCTGCCTCCTTATAGTGCACTCATCAATAAGCCAGACAAGTGCTCAGCGCATGTACAAAAGTCAATTAGACCAATTGGTCACCAATAACGGAGCCAAACGTGCGTCTTTACCGAATAAACTGCCACTTCGTTTGTAACAGTTGATTGACAAAATTCCCTCACAAATTAAGCTAGCGCGCCTTCCCCGAAGCGTTTTTGCTCCACCTTCGCATTCCGGTCACGCCGGAGAGTCAGGCACGCAAACCGCTTTCGGTCGCGCTGAAGCCAGAGCCATGTAGTAAACCGGCTCGTTTAGGAGACTGCCATGTCGGGTAATAAAGTCACCCTGACCATCGACGACAAGTCGATCGACCTTCCCGTTACTTCCGGCACAATGGGCCCGGATGTCGTTGACGTTAAAGATGTCCTTGCCCAGGGCTACTTCACCTACGACCCTGGCTTCATGGCAACTGCCGCCTGCGAATCGAAGATCACCTTCATTGATGGCGACAAGGGCGTTCTCCTGCACCGCGGTTACCCGATTGACCAGCTGGCCGAAAAGTCCGACTACCTGGAAACCTGCTACCTGCTGCTGAACGGCGAGTTGCCTAACCCTGGCCAGAAGACTGACTTCGTGAACCGCGTTACCCAGCACACCATGGTTCACGAACAGCTGCAGTTCTTCTATCGCGGCTTCCGTCGTGATGCCCACCCGATGGCCGTCATGTGCGGTGTGGTCGGCGCCCTTTCCGCTTTTTATCACGACAATCTGGACATCAATAACCCGGAACACCGTCGTATTG
>JBASJP010000067.1:0-4426 GCA_049655345.1 Moraxellaceae bacterium | reverse complement strand
TGCAGGCAGTGCCAGCAGCGGTGCGCGTTCCAGTTTGAAGCGGGCATAAAGAAACCCGATAAAGGCAAAGAACAGGGCCATGACGGCGGCCACAAAGCCGACCATCGGCGTGGCCAGCCAGGGCGGGGTGTAGCCGTAATCATGAATCGACACATACAGCCACGAACCGCCATACGCCCACAGGCCAAAACCATGACACCAGGCCAGAAAGGCCGTGCGCCTGACGCTGTGTCCGCGCAGTAACTCGGCGGACAGTCCGATGGTGAGCAATGCCAGTGGCCAGACATGGAAGGGTGCCAGCGCAAACGGCGTCAATGCGCCCAGCATGACCATCAGCAATGGCAGGAGGCGGTGGGTGCGAAGGGTGTCCAGATAACGGGCAATGATCGGCATGGGCGCAGGCAATTATGGTGGTTGATGCGGCAGGTCATCAGGACACGCCGCATTCCGGGTAGGGTCGTTATGAGGCTTTCTGGATTTTCAGCTGGCGAATGGCGCGGCGGTCAGCGGCCAGCACCGTAAACTCCCAGTGATCAATCACGATCTTTTCGTCACGCTCGGGCAACCGCTCGAAAGCGCTCATGACAATTCCGCCAATCGTGTCGAAGTCATCGTTGCTGAAGCGGGTGCCAAAGTGTTCGTTGAAATCGGCAATCGGGGTGAAGGCCTTGATCACGAATTCTCCCGGCGCAATTTCCCGGATGAAGGCGTCTTCGTCTTCCTCGAAATCATGTTCGTCATCAATCTCGCCAACGATCTGCTCCAGCGCATCTTCCAGCGTGACCACACCGGCAATGCCGCCGTATTCGTTGACCACAATCGCCATGTGATTTTTCTTGGCACGAAACTCCTTGATCAGGCGGTCAAGGTGCGTGGACTCGGGCACAAAAAAGGCAGGGCGCAGGAAATCCTTGATCGTGAAGCGCTCGTTGCGCTCTTCCAGAATCAGCTTGAGCAGGTCCTTGGCAAACAGGATGCCGATGACTTCATCGGCGTTGTCGGCATCCAGCACGGGAAAGCGTGAATGGGCGGACTCGATCAGCAGTGGCAGAAAGTCACGGGGCTCCATGTCGGCGCGTACGGCAATCATCTGTGCACGCGGAATCATGATTTCACGTACCTGGCGCTCGGAGACCTGAAGCGTGGCTTCAATGATGCGCAGGGCATCCGGGTCCAGCAGGCCGCGGTCGCCCGCGCTGTGGATCATTTCGGCCAGGTCCTGGCGGTTCTGTGGTTCGCCGCTCAGTGCCAGCGTCAACCGGCTTAACCAGGATTTCGGACTGTCGCCCGACGATCGCCCCTCGCTCATCTTGTTTCCCTTTTTCCTTTCTTCGGTAGTGAAGCCGCCCGCAAGGGCAATGATGCTACATGAATGTGTCGGTTTTATTCGTAGGGATTCTCTATGCCAAGCCGTGACAGGGCGGCCACTTCCAGCGCCTCCATCTCTTCGGCGTCGGCATCGTCAATATGGTCAAACCCCAGCAGATGCAAGGTGCCGTGCATGGTCAGGTGGGCCCAGTGCGCCTGTAGATCCTTGCCTTGTTCGATCGCCTCTGCGGTGACCACCGGTACGCAGATGACCAGGTCGCCCAGCGGCAGGATGTCGAGCTGGTCCTGCAGGAAATCGGGCAGTTCGCTGGGAAAGGACAGCACATTGGTCGGCTTGTCCTTGTCACGGTATTCATGGTTCAGCGTGCGGCTTTCATCGGCATCGACCAGTCGTACGGTAATTTCGGCCGGCTTGTCGTAGCCGGCCTGCTGCAATGCCGTGGAACACCAGCGGGCAAAGTCGGCCTCACCGGGCAGGTTGGCTTCATCAATGGCAAGCTGGAGATCAATCAGGGGCAGGGTAGGGGTACTCATGCCTGCTCATCCGTGCCGGCTGCCTTTGCGGCTTTGGCAGGGCGGGCATCCCATGCTTCGTAGGCCTCGACAATTACTTGCACCAGGCGGTGACGCACGACATCGCGGGCGGTGAAGCGCGTGATGTGAATGCCTTTGACGTCATGCAATACGCGCAGGGCATGTGCCAGTCCGGATTCCTGGCCCTTGGGCAGGTCAACCTGGGTGATGTCGCCGGTGATCACGGCCTTGGAGCCGAAGCCCAGGCGTGTCAGGAACATCTTCATCTGTTCCCTGGTGGTGTTCTGGCCTTCGTCGAGGATGATGAAGGCGTTGTTCAGTGTACGGCCACGCATGTACGCCAGTGGCGCAACTTCGATCACCTGTTTTTCGATCAGCTTGGAGACGCGCTCAAAGCCCAGCATTTCGTAAAGAGCATCGTAGAGCGGACGCAGGTAGGGATTGATCTTTTCCGAGAGGTCGCCGGGCAGAAAGCCGAGCTTTTCGCCAGCCTCGACGGCTGGACGCACCAGCAGGATGCGGCGGATCTCATCCTTTTCAAGCAGGTGCACGGCAGCGGCAACGGCCAGATAGGTTTTGCCGGTACCGGCCGGCCCGACACCGAAACTGATGTCATGCGCCAGAATGTTTTCGACATAGCGTTGCTGGTTTTCACCACGCGGTTTTACGGCGCCACGACGGATGTGCAGGGTGACGCCAGCCGGATCGGCATCGCTGACGGGGGCGAGCAGGTCATGGTCGTCGCTAACAATCTCGTCCAGTGTGGACAGGAGAAGGTGCACGGTTTCGGCATCGAGATGATCACGGTCGCGGGTTTCGGCGTAGAGCGTTTCGAGCACGTTGGCGGCGGCATTCACTGCAGCAGCGGCACCCTCGATACGGAAATGGTTGCCACGGCCATGAATGGCGACATCGAGACGTTGTTCAATCAGTTTGAGGTGCTCGTGAAACTGCCCGGAGAGGGCGCTCAGTCGGCGGGGATCATTGGGTTCCAGCGTCAGCTGGCGCCGGGCAACGGCAGTCTGGGTGTTCAAGCGGTGAGGGCTCGGAAATCCGGGGGATCAGAATACCGCAAAGCCGGCCACCCCGTCAGCCTCCGTATCGGCCGTCTGGGCGTGGCCAACCGGTCATGATTATGCTAAACCATGCATATGCGACTAACGGGTCAGGACGTGTCAATGAATGCCTTGAGTAACTCCTCACTGCTAGTGGCCCCGGCGCTCTCCGTCAGCTGGCAGGCGCGCGCCCTCAACATGGCCCTCCGCTACTCCATCAAGCCGGTGCTGGAGCTGGCACCGGTCAGTCCCACCACCATGCGTCTGGCGGATCGCCTGTATGGCGTGGCGGGCGCCTTCCTGCGTCAGTTGCCGCACTTTGTGGAGGCGCGGTCCGAGGATTTCGGTCACTTTCAGGGGGAGTGGCTGCGTGCAGGCAAGGGGTTGCGGGAAGACAAGGCCATGCTCTATCTGCATGGCGGCGGTTACTGCTTCAGTTCGGCCGAGGCACACCGGCCGCTGACCTGGCGTCTGTCGCGGGCAGCAAAGCGTCCGGTGCTGGCCATCAATTACCGACAGGGGCCGGATCACCATCTGGACCTTGCCCGTGAAGATGCCCTGCGCGCATACGAACATTTGCTGGATCGGGGTTATGCCCCCGGTAACATCCTGATAGGTGGCGACTCGGCGGGTGGGCACCTGACACTGGTCACCCTGCAGTCCATCCGCGATGCCGGGTTGCCGATGCCGCGTGCCGGCATGTGTTTCTCGCCCTGGACCGATCTCAGTTGCGAGAGTCCCTCCTACGAGAACAACAGCCAGCGCGACCCGATGTTTGCGGCGCGCGCGGTAGCCGGGTTGTCACGACATTTTGCCCGTGATCGCGACCCCTATGATCCGAGGGTGTCACCCCTGCATGGCGACTTTACCGGATTGCCTCCCCTCATGATCACGGCAGGCTCGACGGAGGTCTTGCGCGATGATGCCCGTCGTGCGGCCGAGCGTGCCCGCGAGCATGGCGTGGAGGTGGTGTACGAAGAGTGGCGAAGCATGCCGCATGTATTCCAGCTCTTCGCCTTCTGGCTGCCTGAAGCGAGAGCGGCGTACCGGCACATGGCGCGATTTATCCAGACAGTCGAGCAATCACGGTAAGGTGAATCTGTTGCAATGATGCGCTAGCATCAAGCTTTACAGATCTGGCAGTGATCAACCGGGATGAAACCGTACTTTCTCAACTTCTTTCTCTTCGCAGTTATTGCATGTGGCGCAGTATTCGCTGCTCCTGCCGTGGCGGGTCCGATCTACTCTGACGTAGACGCCAATGGCCGCCGTGTTTTCTCCGATGCACAAACGACCACTTCCTCGCGAGAAGTGAAGCTCAACGAAGCCACGGTAGTGTCGGGCCAGGCCTTGGGGAAAAAAGTGGACTACCCGTACGGTCGACCCGACTCCGGTCGTGGCTCAGCCGCCACGTACCGCCAGATCAGCCGGCAGGAGGAGAAAAAAAGGGAGTGTGCGGAGATGAAGGACACCATGAACAACACGGCCGGCCGGATCAAGCTGAATAC
>JBASJP010000066.1:0-7527 GCA_049655345.1 Moraxellaceae bacterium | reverse complement strand
GCCTGGCCGGCTTGGGCTTTTCCTTGGCATGACCGGTGTGAATATCAATGCAGCGGATGCCTTGTATGCGGGCTTTGCCGATCATGCGGTTGCGGCGGAGCGTCGGCAGGCAGTAATCGACTCGCTGGCCGAACTGGACTGGGCCCTGGATAATGCAGGGCGTCGGGCCCAGGTATCCGCTGTGCTGGATGCGGAAGAATGCCCCGGCATGCCGGTATCCGAGTTGCAGCATCGTGTCGCGCAGATAAATGAGAGGGCGGCCTCGGATGAGTTGCCGGTTCTTTATGCTGCGCTGACAGCGGCGTCACCGGATGATCCCTGGCTTGATCGCGCTGCCCGCACGCTGGCTAAAGGGTCGCCAACGTCAGCGGCACTGATTTTCCGGCAATGGCAGCGTGGCCGAACCATGACGCTGGCCGAAGTGTTCCGGGAAGAGCTGATCATTTCTACCCAGTGCGCACGTCATCCGGACTTTATTGAGGGGGTTCGTGCCCTGCTCGTGGACAAGGACAATGCACCCCGCTGGCAGCCAGCGACGCTGGCCGAGATCACGGAAAGCTGGATTGACGGCCATTATGTCTCGCCATGGACGGGCGAGCATCCCCTGGCAGACCTGAGCTGAGCCTACTCTTCCTTTTCCTTGTCCAGCGCATAGGGCAGGTCCAGCACCGTGAGTGCCGGACCGTTTTGCCCGAGGGCCAGTTGACCGGCTGCAATGGCTGCGTTTTTCACAATTGCGAGCAGCTCACTCTGGTTGTCGCCGCTACTGGCGGCGTTGACCACACTGCCAACGAGCTGTTCTCCCGCATAAATACCGCTGCCTGCCTCAATTGTTCCGGCGGCGGCTGACAGTCTGTACAGGCGTTGCTTGAGTTTGCCACGGAAATACAGGCGGGCAACGACTTCCTGCCCGGTATAGCAGCCCTTGTTGTAGCTGACGCCCGATACGGCGGGATAGTTCAGCTCCTGTGGCTGGAACTGGTCGCGGGTTGTTGCTGACACACTGGCAAGGCCGGCGCGGATGTCGGCAAGGAGCCAGTCAGCCTCGGTGGCAACGACCGCCGGGGCTGCCAGCAGTACATCCAGAGCATTTTGCGCTTGCTCCTGCGGCATGATCAGCAGGTAGCGGTCAGTGTCAGGTAATGCCGCAATGATGATGCCGGCCGGGTTGGTGACCGTGCGTCCCTGGGCGGGCAGCTCCGTCGACAGTCTTGCCAGTGCGCTCGCGGCATCAGGCCCGCGCAGGCCGAGCAGCAGTGGTGTTCCGGCATCTGCTGTCAGCGTTACTTTCGAAAAAATACTGAATTTTTTCAGGTGGGCGTGGGTGTCTGTGAGCTGATCCTGTGGCAGGACCAGATGCACGGTGTCAGCCGCCGGGATCGCGCGATAGGTAAAAAGTGCGCGACCTTTCAGTGAGCAGATGGCGCCGGGCAGAATCTGGCCGCTTTCCACTTCCCGAAAATCCGTGGTGCACTGGCCCTGGAGGAACTTGCAGGTATCCGGGCCCGTGATTTGCAGGCTGGCCATGCCAGGCAGCGGTATCAGGATCAGCCTGGCGTTGGCGGAAGCGTGGGCAACAGGGGAATGAGAGGCAAGCAGGGCAGACCAGGCGGCAGACATGGCAGTAATCCAGGGCGCGGTTATGGCGAGGCGGTCAACGCAATAGTGTCATGGCGACGTTATAGGGGCATTCGCCAAAAAAACAAGCGTATAATTTGCCCGCCCCCGCATTCCGGGGATTACTGGAGGATGCCATGACACACGAGCTCACTGATCATGAACGCCGCGTAGTGTGGAACTGCCGTCGGGGACTGAAAGAGCTGGATGTGTTTCTGGGTCCGTTCATGGAAGAACACTACCGGGGTCTCAATGATCACGACAAGGCAACCTTTGAGCGTCTGCTCGCCTGTGAAGACATTGACATGTTTCACTGGTTCATGGGGGATGAGCCCGTCCCTGATGCCGAACTGGAGCGAATGATTGAACTCATTCGCCTCCGTGTGGCGCCCAATCCTTGAGCCGCGCCCTTCCCGTATCAAGCGTAGTCTTCTGATTCTTTTTTATTTTCTGGCACTGGTGTCATTGTTGCAGGCGGTATTGCCTCTGCATTGGTTGCTGGCGGCTTTTGCGGTATGGCTTGTGCTGCTGGGGCTGGAGTTTTCCAGCTGGCGCCATGATCCCCGTATCGTTCTTCTTCATGAGCGAACGGGAGACTGGTGGCTGGCGGATCATGCCGGTGAAACGGCGCGCATGCGCCTCATGAAGGCCATGGTCTGGCGCTATCTGGTGGTGCTGGATTTTCGCGCACTGGAGGGGGATGGGCCGCGCCGCTGTCGGGTGGTGCTCTTTGCTGACAGCATTGCGACTGATGATTTCCGGCGTTTGCGGGTAAGGCTGTTACAGGGGCCTCCACCTGGCAAGCAACTGCGCGAATAAAGGGGAGAGTGATCCCCCCCTTAACAAGTCAGCGTATGGATTTACTCAGTGATCCGAGCAGGCCACGCAATAATTTGCGGCCGATGCTGCGCCCCATTTCCGAACTCGCTGCCCGAACAGCGCTTTTTGCCGCAGTCTCCCAGACTGTGTCAGGCTCTTTTGATGCAGTACGTGTGGCTGTTGTAGCCGCTTTTTCTCTTGCAATTGCCTCTGCTGTTGCCTGTGCTTTGGCATCATCCTGTGCCGCACGGGCGCTCAGCATTTCATGGGCAGACTCGCGATCAAGTGTTTCCTGATACGTGCTGCGAAATGGTGAGCGCTGCATGATGGCTGCACGCTCTTCCGGTGTAATGGCACCCATGCGTGACCGGGGCGGGCGGATTTTGGCGCGCTCGACGGGCGAGGGAATGCCTCCCTCGATCAGGGTGGATACCAGCGCTTCGCCGACGCCCATTTCAGTAATGGTGGTGGCGACGTCCAGTCCCGGTTTGGCCCGGAACGTTTCGGCTGCTGCCTTGACGGCTTTCTGGTCGCGCGGGGTAAAGGCCCGCAGGGCATGCTGGACGCGATTGCCCAGCTGGCCGAGCACAGTATCCGGCAGGTCCAGCGGATTCTGCGTGACAAAATAAATGCCCACGCCCTTGGAGCGGATCAGGCGTACTACCTGCTCTACCTTATCGAGCAGCCCCTTTGGTGCATCATTGAACAGCAGATGTGCCTCATCAAAGAAAAAAACGAGACGTGGCAGCTCGGCATCGCCTCGTTCAGGCAGGTTCTCGAACAGCTCGGACAGTAGCCACAGCAGGAAGGTGGCATACAGGCGGGGCTGCTGGTACAGCTTGTCCGCCGCCAGAATGTTGATGTGGCCACGTCCCTCGAGCGTGGTCTGCATGAAGTCTTCCAGCTTGAGGGCGGGCTCGCCAAAGAACTGGTCGGCGCCCTGCGTTTCCAGTGTCAGCAATTCGCGCTGCAGAATGCCAAGTGTTTGCCTGGTGACATTGCCGTAGTCCTTGCCGAGTGCGGCCGTATTATCGGCGGCATAGGAGACCAGTGCCCGCAGATCTTTGAGATCGAGTAACAGCAGGCCATTGTCATCGGCATACTTGAAGAGCAGGGTGAGTACGCCTTCCTGCACATCGTTCAGGTCCATCAGGCGTGCCAGTAACAGTGGCCCCATATCGGAAATGGTGGCACGGACCGGGTGCCCCTGCTCGCCAAACACATCCCAGAACACTACCGGGTATGCCTGCATGCGGTAGTCGTCGACACCGATTTTGGCGGCGCGCTCAACCAGTTTTGGATTGTCGGCGCCGGCCTGTGAAAGGCCGGCGACATCGCCCTTGATATCGGCCAGAAATACAGGGACTCCGAGATCGGAAAACCCCTCGGCCAGAATCTGCAGGGTGATGGTCTTGCCAGTACCGGTGGCGCCGGCAATGAGCCCGTGCCGATTGGCATAACGTCCCTCGAGAAAGCAGGGAGCCTCACCTTTGCCAATCAGAATCTGTTTGCTGCTCATCCCTGTTTCCCCGGGGTAAAATTAAAAGACTGGTTTACCCCGGGCGCCTGATGCTGTCAAAGGCTGATGCGTAAATCCGGGTCAGGTCAGTGTGCTGAAGATGCCGGTGCCGGTGCAAGAACGGTGTCGTGAATTTCTGCTGACAGTTCAGGGTAGTCGAGTGTGTAGTGCAAGCCGCGCGACTCCTTGCGTGCCAGTGCCGAGCGGATGATGAGTTCGGCGACCATGACCAGATTGCGCAGCTCAATCAGGTTGGTGGAAATTCTGTAGTTGCTGTAGTACTCGTGGATTTCACTCTGCAACAGCTCAACCCTGTGCAGGGCGCGCGCCAGTCGTTTGTCGGTACGTACGATGCCGACGTAGTCCCACATGAAACGGCGCAATTCTTCCCAGTTATGCAGGATGACGACGTCCTCATCGGGATTGCGCACCTGGGATTCATCCCAGTCACGGCATGGGGGGGGCGATTCTGTTCGGGCTACTTTTTCCTGGATATCCCGGGCTGCCGCCATGGCGAAGACAAAGCACTCCAGTAATGAGTTGCTGGCCATGCGATTGGCGCCATGCAGGCCGGTAAAAGAGGTTTCACCAATGGCGTAGAGATTGTCCACATCCGTATGGCTGGCGAGATCGACCATGACGCCACCACAAGTAAAGTGTGCCGCCGGCACCACGGGAATCTGTTCTTTTGTAATGTCGAGGCCAAACTCCAGGCACTTCTGGTAAATGTTCGGGAAGTGGCTGGTGATGAACTCTGCCGGTTTGTGCGTGATGTCCAGATACACACAACGAATGCCGAGCCGCTTCATTTCATAGTCGATGGCGCGTGCGACAATGTCACGGGGAGCAAGTTCGGCACGCTCATCAAAGTCGGGCATGAAGCGCTCACCGTTTGGCAGGCGCAGATAGGCGCCCTCGCCACGCATCGCCTCGGTAATCAGGAATGATTTGGCTTGCGGGTGATAAAGGCAGGTCGGGTGAAACTGGTTGAATTCCAGGTTGGCAACGCGACAGCCGGCACGCCAGGCCATGGCAATACCATCTCCGGTCGCGATGTCCGGGTTGCTGGTGTACAGATAGGCCTTGCTCGCGCCGCCGGTTGCCAGTGCCACGAACTTGGCGCGAAAGACATCCACCTTGCCGGTTTCTGTATTCAGCACATAGGCACCGAGAACCCGGTTTGGGCCAGGCAGTCCGTTCTTCTGTGAGGTGATGAGATCGACGGCAACCTGGTTTTCCAGCAGATCCACGTTGGAGCATTCGCGTACGCGGCTGACCAGGGTTGTGGAAATGGCGCGACCGGTTGCATCGGCGGCATGGATGATGCGGCGATGGGAGTGGCCGCCTTCCCGGGTAAGGTGAGGCTGCGCGTCTGCATCAAGCGTAAAGCTCACCCCCTGATCGATCAGCCAGCGAATGGCATCCGGCCCATTCTCGACAGTGAACTTGACGGCATCTTCATGGCAAAGGCCGGCGCCGGCCACCAGGGTGTCGGCCACATGCGAGTCCGTGGAGTCGGTTTCATCCAGAACGGCAGCAACACCGCCCTGGGCCCAGTAGGTACTGGCATCTGTCAGCTCGGCTTTTGACAGCACGGCGATGCGCAGGGAGGAATCGAGCCTGAGGGCAAGGGTCAGGCCGGCGGCACCGCTGCCGATGATGAGGACGTCGTAAAGGTGATCAGACATGGGGGGAGGATGCCAAAGCGTACGACGTGCTTGTCGCGGGAAGCCCGAGTATACGACGGCTGGCCGGTCACGAAAATGCAGCAATAGCGCGGCGGTCCCCGATGGTTACTTACAATTCCCCACTGTTCAGTCGGCTGGCGCATCGCTAATTTTTCGGCCATCTGCGGCATTTGCTGCTTTTGTACATGCAAGGTCTGCCTTTCAAGGAGGTTCTCATGCGTCTGGGCCGTCAGTTGATAATGTCGGTTGCAATGGTTGGCGCGGTGCTGTTGGCACCGTCCGTGCAGGCGGCACTGCCGGATTTCACGCCGCTGGCCGAGGGTCAGAGCAAGGCCGTGGTCAATATCAGTGCCTCTGCAAAGAGCAAGGGGCGAACCCCGGTGCCGCAGGATGTACCTGAGGTCTTCAAGCGCTTCTTTGGCGAGGAATATGGTTATGCCCCGGCCCCCAGGGATCGGCAGTCGTTCGGCTCGGGCTTCATTATTTCCGGGGATGGTTATGTTCTGACCAATAACCATGTGGTGCAGGGTGCCGACAAGGTGACGGTGCGCCTGTCGGACCGTCGCGAGCTGGATGCCGAGGTGATTGGTACGGATGAGCGTTCGGACGTGGCCTTGCTCAAGATCGAGGCAACGGATCTGCCCGCCATGAAGATCGGTGACCCGGAAAAACTGAAGGTGGGCGAGTGGGTAATGGCCATCGGTTCCCCGTTCGGTTTTGACTACTCCGTGACGGCCGGCATTGTCAGTGCCAAGTCGCGGTCCCTGCCGAATGAGTCCTACGTGCCCTTCATCCAGACCGATGTCGCCATCAACCCCGGCAATTCCGGAGGTCCGCTGCTGAACATGGATGGCGAGGTTGTCGGTATCAACTCCCAGATCTACAGCCGCTCCGGTGGTTTCATGGGGCTGTCGTTTGCCATTCCGATTGATGTGGCCATGGACGTGGTGGCGCAGTTGAAGAGTGATGGCCACGTGGCCCGTGGTTATCTGGGCGTGGTGACACAGGATATTACCCGTGATCTGGCCGAGGCCTATGGCCTGCCCAAACCGGCCGGGGCCCTGGTGGCCAAGGTCTTGCCGGGGACGCCGGCCGAGAAGGCTGGCTTGAAGGAGGGGGATGTCATTACCCGCTTCAATGGCCGCGAGATTGGTCTTTCCTCCGAGCTGCCCCAGATGATTGGTCGTGCCAAGGTGGGCGACAAGCTGCCACTTGACGTGATTCGTGAAGGCAAGGCGCAAACCCTGAGCTTTGAAGTGGCCTCCCTGCCGGAAGACGAGGATGTGGCGGCAGCCAAGGCCCGGTCTGACAAGCCGGACATCAATCGCATGGGCATCTCCATCCGCGACCTTAACCCGCAGGAAAAGGCCCAGCTCAAGCTCGAAGGAGGCGTGGTGGTCCTGCAGGTGGTGGAAGGGGCTGGTGCCGATGCTGGCCTGCGCCCTGGTGATGTTATCGTGGCACTCAACCGTAAGCCGGTGGCCACTGTGCAGCAGTTTGTCGAGACGGCAAAAGCCCTGCCGGCCGGCAAGGCTGTCCCCATGTCGGTCAGCCGCCGTGGTCAGCCGATGATCCTGCCGTTGCGCCTGGAGGCCGCCCAACCGGCGCCCAAGGGTGGTAAAAAGTAGGTGAACAAAAGAAAACGGGGCTTAGGCCCCGTTTTCTTTGGGGCAGGCCCCCGACTCAGGTAGAATCCGCGCCTTTGCGACACTCTCTGTGGTAGCCCCTCGTGACCGATATCAAGCTCATTCGTAATTTCTCCATCATTGCCCATATCGACCATGGCAAGTCCACGCTGGCCGACCGCTTCATTCAGCTTTGCGGCGGACTGGAGTTGCGTGAGATGCAGGCCCAGGTGCTGGACTCCATGGATCTGGAGCGTGA
>JBASJP010000065.1:0-2109 GCA_049655345.1 Moraxellaceae bacterium | reverse complement strand
GATTTACAGCGACATCAATCGACTCTTTGAACTTGGATGGAGGCAGGTCTGCGAGAAAAGCCACGGCCTCATCAACACTGTACAGCTTGCCGGGAACCAGCTTGGCCTTGATTGCCGCCTGACGCTTGGAGAGCTTTGCCATGATCAGTTCACTCCTTCGACATCAAGACCCATAGAGCGGGCCGAACCAGCGATAGTACGAACTGCTGCATCCATATCGGAAGCAGTAAGGTCAGTCTTCTTGAGTGTGGCAATTTCTTCAAGCTGTGCGCGAGTGACCTTGCCAACCTTCTGTGTATTGGGCCGCGGAGAGCCGCTCTTCAAACCGGCAGCCTTCTTGAGAAGGTAGGTGGCGGGAGGCGTCTTCATGACAAACGTAAAGGAGCGATCAGAGTAAACCGTGATCACAACAGGGATCGGCTGACCGACTTCCATTTTCTGCGTAGCCGCATTAAAGGCCTTGCAGAACTCCATGATGTTCACGCCCTTCTGGCCAAGTGCTGGACCAATTGGAGGAGAGGGATTTGCCTTGCCCGCAGGAACCTGCAGCTTGATATAGGCATCAATCTTCTTTGCCATTTTATAACTCCGCGGGTGCTAGCGCCGTCAGGCTCCCCGATCGTTTTGACGAACAAGTCGTCGACGCTGCCGCAGCAGCACACAAAATCAGGTCTTCTCGACCTGATTGAATTCAAGATCCACCGGAGTAGAGCGACCAAAAATCATCACCGCTACACGCATACGATTTTTTTCGTAATTCACTTCTTCAACAACGCCATTGAAATCCGCGAAAGGACCATCCGTAACGCGAATGACTTCACCAGGCTCAAACAATGTCTTCGGTCGTGGCGACTCCGCATTGGTCTGAATGCGCCCGAGAATGGCATCTGCCTCTTTCTCGGAGATCGGCGCAGGCTTGTCCGCCTTTCCACCGATAAAGCCCATCACCTTTGGACATTCCTTGACCAGATGCCAGGTCGCATCATTCATTTCCATGTTGACCAGAACGTAACCTGGAAAGAACTTGCGCTCGCTTTTGCGCTTGACGCCGTTCTTCATTTCCACCACTTCCTCGGTGGGAACCAGAATCTCGCCAAACATGTCCTCCATACCAGCCAGTCTCACTCGCTCGGTAAGGGCGCGCATGACATGCTTTTCATAGCCGGAATAGGCATGCACAACAAACCAACGCTTGCTCATGTCGCCTCCGTTATCCAATGATGGCCGAAATTCCCCAACCGAAAAGGGTATCAATACCCCACAGCAGGAGAGAAGAAAGCAGCACTACGCCAAGCACTATCAATGTGGTCTGCCATGTCTCGTCTTTACTCGGCCAGACAATGCGCTGAGCCTCAACCCAAGACTTGCGGGAAACATCAACAAGACTCTGTCCCTGGGCCGTCGTCCAGGCGAGCCCCAAAGCCAATGCGCATGCCAGCGCAATACCACCCGCACGCAGCCAGACTGAAGCATCAGCACCATACTGATTACCCAGCGTTGCCGCCACCAGCAAGGCAACAACAACCAACCACTTTACTGCATCCAGCTTGCTTCCGGAGGCTTCCAGCTCTGTCGACATAAACCACAGCCCGCAGACGTGACAAAAACGCCTTTGGCGTTCTTGTGAAAAATGGCAGGCCAGGAGGGACTCGAACCCCCAACACCCGGTTTTGGAGACCGGTGCTCTACCAATTGAACTACTGGCCTGTAATTCTTACTCCGACAACAAGGCCCGGACATGTCCGGGCCTGTGTGCCGCAAAACAAATCAACCGCATCAAGCGATGATTTTGGCTACCACGCCGGCGCCGACGGTACGACCACCTTCGCGAATAGCGAAGCGGAGGCCGTCTTCCATCGCGATCGGGGCAATCAGGGTCACCACCATCTTGATGTTGTCACCCGGCATCACCATCTCGACGCCTTCCGGCAGTTCGATGGAGCCAGTCACGTCAGTCGTACGGAAGTAGAACTGGGGACGGTAGCCCTTGAAGAACGGGGTGTGACGACCGCCTTCTTCCTTCGACAGCACGTACACTTCAGATTCAAACTGGGTGTGCGGCTTGATGGAACCGGGCTTGGCCAGCACCTGGCCACGCTGCACGTCTTC
>JBASJP010000064.1:0-3539 GCA_049655345.1 Moraxellaceae bacterium | reverse complement strand
GACGTCGGGGGAGAACTCAGACTCAGTTGAAATAGTGTGTTCCTTGTCACCATCAACCTCTGTAAAGAAGAAAACCTTTGGAGCTGATTCTCCTATGCAGTTTCCATCTATCCATATGTCCTTCTTGAGTGCGCCACCAAGGACGCTATCACGAAATATATATACGCCTGACTTGCCTTGTGAGGGTTGATTGAATTGTTTGGCGTTGTCGGATAGTGACTTATTTGACATTGGAACTGACGCACACCCTGCAAAAAGGAGTGTAAGGGCGGAGACAAAGACTGCCTTTTTAAACATTTTTATTCCTCTGGTTGTTGAAGCATGTGAAGCATAACGTTGGAATTCAGGCCGACCTGTGGCAGGCGAAGCCTGACACTGGGTCGCGCCTGGAATGAGTAAAAAGAGACTTCCCCTTCTCAAGCGGCGAGCCGCATCGGCATCTGAGTACCATGATTGAGTTTACGAGGTTCAATCAAACAAGAAGGGGAGGTCATTCGTGGAGACTATAAACGGACGGTATCGATCTGGCAAAGCAGGTGTTTTCGGTCTGTGTCATGGATGGCCGGGGCAGGGTGGCCCAGCGTCATGAACTGAAGCGCGAGGCGCTTCGTGGCTGGCTTGGTTTGTGAGGGCTTACCGCAAGAACAGTGCGGTCAAGAGTGCCCGGCAGGATGCCGAGGCCATTACTGATCTTCCCCCGGGTTCTTCGCCTTCATGAATCACCTCGGATTGAGCGTCACGCTTATCGAGGTGTCCGGGAAACCAGGGGAAGATCAAGTGCAGCTTGTCGGATCAGTTAGGCTAGCTGCATCGATGGAAACTTATAGCAGCTTGGTCCTGAAGCGGGTCACCTCTTGCTAACGCTATATTTGCTGGCCTGCCCTGTGCCCCTTCCACAGCAAGAGCAGGTAAAGCAGGACAGGGATCACGATCAGGGTCAGGACAGTGGCGGCAATCGTGCCAAAGATCAGGGAAATGGCAAGACCGACGAACAAGGGGTCGGTGAGCATGACGGCACTGCCCAGCACAATGGCCAGCGCCGTCAGCATGATGGGCCGCAAGCGTATCGCGCAGGCATCAAGAATGGCCTCACGCAAAGGCCGACCCTTGTCGCGGTACTCCAGGACGAAGTCGATGATGAGCAAGGAGTTGCGCACCACCACCCCGGCCAGGGCGATCACACCAACAATCGAGGTCGCCGAGAACTGTTGCTGCATGATCCAGTGTCCCGGCGCCACGCCGGCAAGGCCCAGTGGAATCGCCACCATTGCCACCGCCGGCAGGCTGAACGACTGGTAATAGGCCACCAGCACCAGAAACAGCAAGGTAATGGCCACCGCCAGGGCGCGCAGCATGTCGCGATAAGTGTCCAGCATCTGACGCTGCTGGCCATCCCAGAACAGACGGTAGCCATGCATCGTGCTCACCTGCTCCGGCATCAGGCCCATATTGCCTGTGGTGAGCTGGCTGCCATCCGCCAGCCGCATGCCGTCCAGGCGCTTGTCCATATCCAGTACTGCGTAGAGTGGTGAAATACGATCCGTCTCTCCACCAACATAGCTGACACGCTCGCCATTCTTGCGCTGGATAGGCCGATCCGAAACCGTATTCTGAACACGCACCAGTTCGGAGAGCGGCACTTGCCGCCCCTGGGCATTGGTGACAAAGGCACGCGACAATAATGTCACGTCGACCTGATGACGGCGCGGAATCTGCAGCCGTATCGGCACGGTATTCAACTCGCCGGACATATGGGCGCGCCCAAGGTATTCGCCATCAATCAAGCGGCTCAATGCGGTCGCCACTTCCGCTGTCGTCAGTCCCGACAGAGCCGCCTTTTCGCGATCCACCACCAGACGCTGCTTCACCACATCGGCAGGCTCCGAATCGGTCACCTCGACGACATCCCAGGTCTTGCGAAACTCACCGGCTACCTGCGTCGAAATTTCCCGCAAGCGCGCCGGGTCCTTCCCGTAAATTTCAGCAAACAGGTTGCCGCGCACAGGTGGCCCCGGCGGGTCTTCCACCAGCTGCACCGTCGTGCCCGGATACCGGGCCGCCACCGCCATGATGGCCGGACGCAGTTCATGCACAATCGCCGGTGATTTCGTGTCGCGCGTACGGCGGTCGCTGAGCGTGACACGGATTTCCGCTACCCAGGACCCAGACCTGTTGCCCGACCCGCGCAGCATGCCGTTGAAGTCGATAATGCCCGATTCACCCAGCCAGGTCTGATAGGCGATGATTTCCGGGCGCTGCCGCAGGATGCTGCCGATCTCGCGCGCCACCCTGTCCGTCTGCTCGATAGGCGATCCTTCCGGCAGATCAATCGTGACATTAAAGGTGTTCTTGCTGTCTTTGGGCATCATGCCTATTTCGATGCCAAACCAGGATTGCGGCCCATTGACACCAGCCGGACGCACGAACTGCCACAGCGGCTGCAACAGGGAAAATGCCAGCAGCAGGCCGATCACCATGAAAACACGCCGACGCTGGCGGGAGTGGTCAATCAGCGGTGCCACCATCTGGCGAAAGCGACGCCCCAGGGCCGTTGGCTCATCGACATGATGCGTGGTGTCGTCCCCATGCCCGGAAGTTACGGCATGGCCCAGTGGCAACCAGCGCAGCGCTGCCCAGGGCACCACCGTATAGGCCACCAGCAGCGACGACGCCATGGCCACGGGCACCGTGAAGGCAATCGGGTAGAAATACTGGCCGTGCATGCCTGGAACTGATATCAGCGACGCAAACACCAGTATCACAGCCAGCGTGGCCAGATTGGTCGGGTTGCCGATTTCGCGTGTAGCCAGCACGGTCGCGGCACGCTTGTCGCGCACTCCCGGCAGATCATAGTTGCGGTGGATGTTTTCAATCACCACGATGGCATCGTCCACCAGCAAGCCCAGCGCCAGGATCAGGCCGAACAGGGTGATCCGGTTGATGCTGTAGCCGGCCAGCCACACCATGCCCAGGGTAAGGGCCAATACCAGGGGAATCGCCAGTCCGACGATCAAGGCCTGGCGGATGCCGAGAAACACCGTCACCACAAAGAACACGGCCAGAATGGCAATGAGCAGATGCTCGATCAGCCCATTGATGGTGTCATTGGCGAACTCGCCATCATCACGGGTCGTGACGATGGCAACGCCCTCCGGCACAAAGGCCGCCCGCATGTCCTCGGTGCGCGCAAGTACATCCCGGGCAACGACCACCGCATTGGCATCCGCCTTCTTCGCAATGGACACCGTTACCGCCGGCATCTCGGCATCTTTTGACTGGCCGAAGCGCGAATCGGCCGGCCCGAAGGCCAGCCGCGAAAGGTGGGTACGCTCATCTGGCGGACCGTCGACGATGGTGGCTACATCGCCCAGATGGACAGAGCGCCCTGCATGAGTCCCCACCACCAGATGCCGCACGCCCTCCGCGCCCTCCAGAAAACCGTCGAGAACGACTTCATTGCGGACGCCATGGCGCATCACATCCCCTAGGGGAGCCGTGACATTGCCGGCCGCCAGCATCGACCGCACCACGTCCAGCGT
>JBASJP010000063.1:0-4501 GCA_049655345.1 Moraxellaceae bacterium | reverse complement strand
CGCCGCGCTGAAATCGTGCTGCCACAATCTCCATGGCAAAGGCCACGACTTCGTCTGCACTGAACTGGCGACGGGAGGCGTATTTGCCGTTCGGCTTTGACTCGAAAACGCTCATACAAAACTCCGGGCATAAAAAAACCCGGCACAAGGCCGGGCAGCGAGGAAAGGGAAAGGGGAAATGTCAGGCAGCGACTGGCGGAAAGAAGGCCCGGATCAGCTCATCGATCCGCTGCTTTACAGTCTCCGTGTCGGGCAGGTGGCCGTCATGGCGTAACAGGTAATCGCCCAGCCAATCCCCCAGCGGTGAAATGACCTCGTACTCGAAGACCCCGGGAAAGTCGGTGTCCTCGGTCTCCCAATTGCGCGAGATCTGTTCCCACACTTCCGGCAGGTGCTGGCTGGCGGCCATCACCAGCTCGATGCAGCCCTGGCCCCAGGCATCCAGCACGGCGGCCAGGCGTTGGTGATTCGATTCATGGGCCAGCAGGCCCTCGTACAAAAAAGCACCCCAGATCGCCGCTACCGTGGCAGGCAGCGGTATTCCCGGGGGCACTATGGGTGCGGCAGTCATCATGGTGGTCTCCTTGAAAAACAAAGCCCGCCGAAAGGCGGGCGTTATGCGGCGATGGTGTTAAGGGAAAGGTGCTGGTGAAACGGGCTCATTCCGCCAGCGTGGCGTGGAAGTGCTCGATGGTGAGGGCGTCATGATCCAGCGTTGCCAACCCACTGGCGACCTGCAGGCGCATGACTCCCTGACCCCCGTCTCCACGTTGCCAGTAGCCGTGTTGCAGGCTGGTCCAGTGCAAGGTGAAGCGTTTGAGGCCTTCACCCAGACTGACCCGTTCCTCCATGGCAGGGGCGCAGCTACCCCCGGCATCCGCAGCCAGGCGTTGCAGAATGACCGGTGTCTCCAGTACGGCACCGGAGTGGGACGGCAGGAGCGACACCTCGCAGTGACGGCATCGCCCTTGTCTCCCTTCATAGCGCACCTGCACCAGGGAGACAGGATGCGCCCGAAGTGCCCGCAGCAAGACGGACAGGTTGCGGCGCAGCAACGCCACGCCTGGATCGTCGTTGGTCAGCGGCATGTGGCCTCCTCAGGGGGCGAGCAACATGGCCTGATCCAGCGCCTTCTGCTTGAGTGCTGCCCCTTGGCCAAACCAGGCAGAGTCCAGCCGATGGTCCGTGCTGCGGGCGCGTCGCTCGTGATCCACGAACTCCGTCACCGCATTCAGGAGGCCATAGGCCGTGCCTTTGGACGACGCCAGGTCCGCCCCACGACCCGCCCCCTCAAACAGCGAGAGGGCCTTGGCCATGGCGCGTTCATTGGTGACACCAGGACCTTTCGGGGTGAAGTCGGTAAAGACCTTCAGGAAGTAGCTCTGCACTTCGGCATGCTTCATCTTCCGTTCGCTGAGGGCCTTCATGCGATACATGAAGTCGTCCCAGGTCGATACGGAAATCCCCAGTTGCTGTTTGACGGCCTTGGGATCGAAGGTGGTGCTGTGAGGCACCTTCACCGCCCCCGTCTGGCGATCCAGCGCAATGGCGAGGGTGTTGTTGCAGACCACTCGAATGTTGGTGAATTGCGCCGTGGTGGCCAACGTACCGTCACAGCCTGTCGCTAACAGCACATAGCCGTGACTGACGTCCTTGCCCTTGAGCGTTCCGGTCTGGCCAGTACGTGCCAGGGCCCAGAACTTGCGACCGCCTTTGAGGACGCCGGCCGTTTCCAGTTCGAAGCCCGAGACCTCGGTGAGATCCCGGTAAAACTCCAGAATCGCGCTGGGCTGCACGACCTTGTAACGGGCGCTAGCGACAGACAACGGTGCATGCGTGTCGGAGCGGAAGAGCACCTTCGAGTCCTCGAAAGACATGATGGCGCCCAGTGAGCAAGCTGATTCGGTGACATAGCGGACGGGAGTCTCGCGGATGTCCCAGTCCATCCCGGCCTGCATGGCCCAGACGTTCAGGGGTTGCCGCGACGTGAGTTGATTGCCCAGGCCGTGCCACGGGGTGGCGCCGACATAGGCCATGGTTTCGACAAGATGAGCCATGGTGATGCTCCTGATAAGAGGGGAAGGGCGTCGTCCGGGACGACAAAGGGTATGCCTCTCAGTCTTCGGGCGGCAGGCTGAAGCTGTGGTCGCAAACAAGGCAGACGTAGTTGTCGAGAATGTGGTCGTCGAACGACTGGCCGACCGCCGCACCGGTAGCCGCACCGGCGGCACTGCCGACAAGGGCGCCAATGAGTCCGCCAGCGAGCGTCCCGACGACCATGCCGGCAGGGCCGCCCAACATGCCGATGGTGCGGCCAAGGGTGGAACCGGCTACGGCACCGGTATAGCCAGTGGCCGCGCCGGCGACGCCGCCGACAATGCCACCGGTCTTGCGACCAAGGTTTTTGGTGGAAATACGGTCGGAACCGCAATAGGGGCAGGTGAGATGCATTGAGATTCTCCAGATCCGGGCATAGGGGCCGCCCCGGGAGGGCGGCTTTGCCAGGGCATAAACACGACAGAGGGCTGAGTGAGCGAGGGGCTCAGATGGGTGTTATGGATCTGAAAAAAATTGGGATGAGACTGGTGGTTGCTATGACGTATTTTGTCGCGCGGTAGTGCTAAGGGTTGAGGGTTCGAGCGAAGAAGGCATTGATTTAGGGAGTCTATAGCTGCGGATCGATCTGCCAGATCGATTGATTGGCGAGGTCTTGGGGAAATGCGCTGATCGCTTTCGCCGTCGGGCTTTGCCGCTCATCGGTGAAAGCAGCCTGTTTGTCGAGGACTTGGCGGTTGTTAGCGACAAGTGTGTCGCCTACGGCGATTCGTGTTGCGTGGAAGTGTTTTGTTTCTATATAAAGACAAGCTGGAAAAACCAATAAAAAACAGGGAGTTGGCATGAGTAATGTGAATGAGTATCTGAGGAAGAGTGCCAAGGCGATTAGCCAGAAGAACGTGCACGTCGCACCAGAAATTCCTGAAAAGAAACTCAATAATGCAATTACCGCCTTCAAGTACGAAGGTAATCCACGGTCTGTGGTGGCGCTTTTTGATAATACGCTTTTGGGAAGCGGGAAAGACGGTATTCTTTTTTCAGGGGAAAAAATAATCTACCGTGCCAGCTTCTCCGATCCCGTGCACATTAATTTTGCTGATATAAAAAATGCACGCAGAAGCAAAATTGAATCTGAAGATGTGATTGTAATTGAAAGAAGTAAAGGATCTGAGATTATCATCAAATCCATGCTTGAATGTGACTATGACAAGTTGGCAGAAGTTATAAGCACAGCATCATCTGACTTTGATGAGCATCAAGAGGAAGTTCAGCATATTCCAATTGAAGCAATGAGCGAAAAGCTCAAGATTGCCTATATTAAGGTCATAATTGGCATGACGTATGCCAATGACGGAATAATGGATAAAAATGAACTGGCTGAGATACTGCTCCTGATCACTCGATTGAATTTCAAGGCGGAATCGCGCCTCGAAATAAGGTCATACATGACATCAGTTGACAACTTGATTGAGACTAGTCAGTTAATTTCGATTGTCGACTCCGAGTGTCCGTCTGGGCAGCAGCATAATGTTCACGTGTCATTGACAAAAGATCTTATCAGTACGCATTTGAGTAGAGGTGGAAAGTCCTTGTCTGATTTTGAATTTCTTAATCAGCACAAATCGCTGCTGGCGGTGTCTCAAGGTGAGATTGAAATGGCAATGCAGGCCATTGAAAATGATAGGCAAATACTTAATGACGACACGGATGATGATGTAATAGTTGCAGGATTAAAGGCTCTTGCCGCAAAAGCTGCTGCGGTAGGGACTCCAATTGCCGCGATTTATCTCTCGGGATCAGTGATTGGTCTTTCTGCGGCTGGCCTCACTTCTGGTCTAGCTGCATTGGGGTTTGGTGGATTGCTGGGCCTATCTGGCATGGCAACAGGAATCGGTGTCGCAGTACTGATTGGTGTTGGAGCCTATGTCGGAGTGAAGAAGTTGACTGGGGCAGATGAAATTGCAAGGTCGGCCAAGCGTGAAATGATGCTAAGTCAGGCTATTAGGCAAACACAAACAACAATTAGTCTGCTAATTGATGATATCAACTTTATTATTGTTCAGCTTAATCAGGCGCTTAGCTCTGCTAGCACGCAAAGTGCGCAAATCAAAAAACTGATGCAAATGATGACTGCAATGACAGGAGCTGGAAGTGTATTGTCGGAAAGGTCAGACTCTGCACAGCGCAGCGTTACCAAGATTCACTGTGCCAGATATCTTGATGGCAATAAGTTGAGGTTGCTAACACAGGAGCCAACCAAGGCAGAGGCTGGCAAGTATATCCTCGGATTCTATGAAGAAAAGGAAGTTCAGGAAGAGCGAGAAGGTAAAAAAATTGCTGTCAAGAAAATGTGCCTGAAGGAAGATATATCCTCCGCCGATCTGCGGTACCTTTCCGAAGCATTTGAAGCGGTGGGTTACTTTAATGCGGCTGACGTCATTGCAGG
>JBASJP010000062.1:0-2705 GCA_049655345.1 Moraxellaceae bacterium | reverse complement strand
AACGAAGGTGGGCGCCTGATCATTCCGGTTGGTGGGGGTGAGGTGCAGGACCTGCTGATCATCACCCGTCGGGGTGACAGCCACGAAACCCGTGTTCTGGAGCAGGTGCGTTTTGTGCCCATGCTCGTCGGGGTTCGCTGACGTGAAAAGACTGTTGGCGGGGGTGTTGCTGGTGCTGCTTTGCGCCTGCGCCGGCAAGCCGCCGCTGGTGGTGGAGCGCTCCCTCAGCGGGGCAGGGCCGGAGGGACATCTTGTGGCCCCCGGCGATACCCTGTACTCCATCGCCATGCGCTATGAAAAAGATTACCGCGAGCTGGCCCGGATCAATGCACTGGATGACAGCTACCTGATTCGCCCCGGGCAGCGCTTGCGATTGTCCGGTAGTCCTGCCGCGGCCACTGCCACGTCCGTCAAGCGCCCTGTACCTGCAGTCAAGGCACCACCTGTTGTGGTTGCAAACAAGCCAAAACCTTCTGCTTCTGTGACGCCTGTCGCAAAAAATCCACCGTCTGTCGGCAAGACACCTTCTGTCGTTACTGCACAGTCACCCGCAAGTACTTCATTGGACTGGAGTTGGCCCGCAAACGGTGCACTCCTGGCACGTTTCGGCTCACCGGGACTGGCTGGCAAGGGACTGGACATCGCCGGCAGGCAGGGGGATTCTGTCCGGGCAGCCTCCGATGGAATGGTGGTGTATGCCGGTTCAGGACTGGTTGGCTATGGCAAGCTCCTGATCCTCCGGCATGATGATAACTACATCAGCGCCTATGCCCACAATGACCGGTTCATGGTCAAAGAAGGCGAACGCGTGAAGCTTGGCCAGACCATTGCCCTCATGGGGTCCAGTGGAACGGATCGCGAAAAACTGCATTTCGAGATCCGTGAAGGCGGCAAGCCGGTAGACCCGCAGCGGTTTCTTCCCGCTCGCGAGTAGTCTGCGACCCCCCGCCCTGGTCGGCATGGAAAACGACGAGGGAATGATCATGGACAGCAAGCAGGCAATACCCGGCATTTCTTCATCCGGGCGTATGGCCACCAAGTCCCTGCTGGGGCGTGGCCGTGTTGGTTCGTTGCAATCCACCCTGGATGCAACCCAGATTTATCTGAATGAAATCGGTTTTTCTCCCCTGCTGTCTGCCGAAGAAGAAGTCTTCTATTCACGTCGTGCGCGTCAGGGTATTGAAAGTGCCCGCAAGCGCATGATCGAAAGCAATCTTCGCCTCGTCGTCAAGATTGCGCGCCGTTACCTCAATCGCGGCATGAGCCTGCTGGATCTTATTGAGGAGGGCAATCTGGGCCTGATTCATGCGGTCGAGAAGTTCGATCCTGAGCGGGGGTTCCGTTTTTCCACGTATGCCACCTGGTGGATTCGCCAGACCATTGAACGCGGCCTGATGAACCAGACGCGTACAGTACGTCTTCCCATTCATGTGGTTAAAG
Source organism: Moraxellaceae bacterium (assembly GCA_049655345.1). Taxonomy (GTDB): domain Bacteria; phylum Pseudomonadota; class Gammaproteobacteria; order Pseudomonadales; family Moraxellaceae; genus UBA2031. The sequence goes on along the minus strand of JBASJP010000062.1, from coordinate 1,265 downwards.
AGCTTAACCTGTACCTGCGTGCCGCCCGCGAGCTTAGCCAGAAGCTTGACCACGAGCCCAGTGCCGATGAAATCGCTCGTCTGCTGGATAGGCCCGTTGAGGATGTGCAGCGTATGCTCGGCCTGAATGAGCGGGTATCGTCCATAGACGCCCCCATCGGCGGGGACACGGATAGGACGCTGGTAGAAACGCTGGCCGATCCGAACATGCCCGATCCGGCCATGCAGGTGCAGGATGATGATATCCGGGTCTGTCTTGATGGCTGGCTGGACCAGTTGCCGGACAAGCAGCGTGAGGTACTGGCTCGTCGCTTCGGATTGCGTGGCCATGACGTGGCCACCCTGGAAGAAGTGGGCGAGGAGATAGGATTGACCCGTGAACGGGTTCGGCAGATTCAGGTGGACGGCCTCAAGCGACTGCGTTGCCTGCTGGAGGGCGAGGGCCTGACGAGCGAAGCCCTGTTTACCTAGGACAGAGGGTGCTGGCAGCACCAGCCCCTGATGAATCCGGGAGGTTTTCGGCAAACCTTCCAGGTGTGGTCTCCGCGGCCTCTCACCGCGAAGACTTGGAAATCCCGAAGAAAGACGGATTTCCCTTTCATGTAGCGTGTTGTCAAAAGGCCCGGATTACCGGGCTTTTTGACATCCGGTCTCCCGGTTTTGATGTGCTTTCCGGCAAAACGGGCTTGCTCCCTGACGCATCCCCGGCGAGAATCGCGCGCCGTGCCCACGTAGCTCAGCTGGATAGAGCAGCCCCCTCCTAAGGGGCAGGTCGGACGTTCGAATCGTCTCGTGGGCGCCATTCTCCCTTCTGCACAATTCTTCCTGGCATCATGAGCCTGCAAGCCATCAACCGCTTCATTCTCCAGAAAATCCGCACCATCGAAATGGTGGGTGTGCTGATGCGTATTTTCAGCTTCAGTCTGGTTAGCTGGCTGGGGCCGGCAAGTCCTTTCCTGTTTGTCTGGGTATTCAATACGATTGATGCCGTGCTGCTGTCATGGTGCGCCATTCTCAAGCGCGATGCGGCCTACAGCCTGCTGAATCTGTTCTGGATTCTGGTGGGTGTGGTGGGAATCGTCAGGGCGTGGCCGCCGGCTCACTAGCCGGAATCGCCTGAGCAGGTGTTCATGAAAGTGGCACGGTTCATTCACGAAATCAAAACAGTGCGCTGAGTAACATCATGGCTATGCCAGGGTGGGTCAGGAATTATTCCTGATGTCCTGTGGCTGAAAACTGGATCTTTTCAGGGAAAATAGCCATGAA
>JBASJP010000061.1:0-9163 GCA_049655345.1 Moraxellaceae bacterium | reverse complement strand
ATGCGCATTGCCGCCAACAACGGTCGCAAGCTGCTGAAGTAAGGGTGGTGCCGGTGTCATCAAACGGGTCGCCTTGTGCGGCCCGTTTGCATTTTGACTGTCGCGATGTGGTTGTTGTCATGGGCAGTTATGCTAGCCTCGCTGCTGTCATGAGGGGGAACCGGAATGAGTGAGGCAGTAAATCCACGCGAGGAAAGCCTGCGTTTGCTGGCAGCGCTGGTGCTTGAGCTAGGCAGCGAGGAGGAGGGGCGCTCGCGCAAGTCGGGCGGGCCGCGCTCGTTTGCGCGCACACAAATCCTGATCCATGCCATGTCGGTGTTCAACCAGCAGGGGCTGGAGGAAACATCGGTTCAGGATCTGCTCAACGCGGCGAACATTTCCCGTCGTACCTTCTACAAGTACTTCACCAGCAAGCTTGATGTGCTGGAGAGCATCTATGTGCTGGCCTCGAAGGTCATGCTGGCACGCTTTGAGGCCGAGTTGCCGGCCACCCGTACCCGTGATGACCTGCTCGCCAGCTTTGTGCATATCTATTTTGATTACCAGTTTAGTGTGGGCAAGATCGTCGGCATGATGCTGGAGGAGTCCCTGCGGTCGGCGTCTCCGCTGGCGCCGCACCGTCAGCACATGCTGGACAAGGTGGTGGTGCTGCTGCAGCGCGAGTTCTCGCGCCTGGGATTGCCGGCGCAGGAGTATTGGCGGCTGATGGGGCTGTTGTGGGCCCTTGAAGGTGCCTCCATGCACTTGTTGACGAATCCTGCCCACCCTGCCGATGATGTCGAGGCCTGCCGACGCGGACTGCTGACCCTCTGGCAACAGGCGGTTACTGCCTGAGTTCACGGTGGTTTAAATGAATATGGTGAATGAATCATGAACAGTACGGATGGCGCCCAGGTGCCGGACAGCAAGGTCGAAAATGTGATCGGCGAGCGCTTCATCATTTGCCGGATGAAAACAGGCGAAATGCGGATTGTGCGTTTGCAGATCGGTCTTCCCCTGCCACTGAATGAAGAAGGGACGAGCTGGGAGTGTGAAGTGGCGCTGGCTGGCCTGTATCCGGGCATGCCAAAGGTGCCGGGAGTGGACTCCATGCAGTGCCTGAATCTGGCCATTGGCCTCATTCGGCAGGCGCTGGAAAAATTCATGGAAAATGGTGGCCAGATTTACTGGCGTGACGGTTCCGGCCCGATTGGCCTGATGGATCTTTTTTCCTGATGACGGATTTGCTGCAACCCGGGCGTTATCGCCACTACAAGGGCCATGAGTATGCCGTGATTGGCGTGGCCCGCCATTCCGAAACCGAAGAACCCATGGTGGTCTACCAGACCCTGTATGGTCGCTTTGACTGGTGGGTGCGACCGCTGTCGATGTTTCTGGAGTCCGTCAGCGTTAACGGAGAAAACTGCCCACGGTTTGCCTATGTTGGTCCGCTGCCCGGAGCAGCATTACCTGTGCTGGGGAGAGAAACGGAATGAGATTGCTGCACACCATGCTGCGCGTGAGCGACCTGGAGCGTTCGCTGGGTTTTTATACCGATGTGCTGGATATGCGTGTTTTACGGCGCAAGGACTATCCGGACGGGCGTTTCACCCTGGCTTTTGTGGGTTATCAGGATGAATCCGAGGGTGCCGTGCTGGAACTGACGCATAACTGGGATACGGATCATTACGAGCTGGGTACGGGCTATGGCCATATCGCGGTCGAAGTGGACGATGCCGCAGCAGCCTGTGCGCGTGTTGCCGAGCGTGGAGGCAAGGTGACCCGTCCTGCCGGTCCGATGAAGCACGGCACCACGGTGATTGCCTTTGTGGAAGACCCGGACGGTTACAAGATCGAGTTTATCCAGAAAAAATTGTGAGTATTTAAAGGATGTATCAGATGTTGTCTCGTGAGGTTATGGCAGGAAAGCTGAAGGCTGTGGCCGCCAGTCTGGCTATTTTTTCCGTTTTTTCGATTGCACTGTTGCTGGCTGCCAGATTCTGGCTTTACCCGGATTTTATGTTTGCTCTTGATGGCGGTGTGCAGGGGCTGCGTCTGGTGTTGCTTGTTGATTTGGTGCTTGGGCCTTTGCTGGCATTCATTATATTCAATCCCGGGAAGTCACGCCGTGAGCAGGTCATGGACATTGCCCTTGTGGCCGTCATCCAGTTTTCTGCAATGTCTTGGGGCAGCTACCTGGTCTGGAGTGAGCGGCCAGTGGCGGTGGTTTATGGCGGCGATCGCTTTGTGTCGGTGACGTCCGAGATTCTTCGCACACAGAATGTACGGCCAGCGGATCTGCGGCAGTACTCTGACAGAGCCCCGCCATTTGTTTTTCGGCGCGAGCCTGTTGGCATGAGCGAACAAGAGCGTTTCAGTGTAATGGTCTTCAAGTACTTCATTCACTCGGAAGCACAAGTCTGGCTGTTTGAAAAATTCCTGCCGAATCGTGAGGCAGTATTTTCAGAAAGTGCGGTCATTTCAGGCTACATTGATACCACCATGAAAGAGGCATGGCTGGCATGGGTCAATGGCCGGGAGCAGTCCCGTTTGACAGACTATCGTTTTGCCTTCTATCAGGGGCGTGATGCGAATGCAGTACTGATTTTCTCGCCGGCAGGCGCTTATCTTGGCTATCTTCGTTTGCCAGGCAAGATTCCTGCGTTTGATGAGGCATCCGGACAGGCCGCTTCAGTCGACAAACCGCATTGAGAGGTCAATTGCCTTCACATCCTTGGTGAGGGCGCCCATCGAGATGTAGTCGACACCGGTCTCTGCCACGGTGCGCAGGTTGGCGGACTGGATGCCGCCAGAGGCCTCCAGTCTGGCGCGGCCCGCCGTGTGCTTAACGGCTGTCTTCATGGCGTCCATGCTGAAATTGTCGAGCATGATGATGTCGGCACCGGCCACCAGTGCCTCGTCAAGCTGTACGGCATTTTCCACTTCCACTTCCACGGGCTTGCCGGGTGCAAGGGTGCGGGCCTGCGCGACGGCTGCAGTGATGCTGCCGGCGGCCATGATGTGGTTTTCCTTGATCAGGAAGGCATCGAACAGGCCAAGCCGGTGATTCTGTCCGCCGCCAATGCCGACCGCATACTTCTGTGCAATGCGCAGTCCGGGGATGGTTTTGCGTGTGTCCAGCAACCGGGTGTGGGTTCCTTCCAGTTGTTTTACCAGACGGCGCACGACTGTAGCCGTGCCGGACAGGGTTTGCAGAAAGTTCAGCAGTGTCCTTTCGACGGTCAGCAGTGAGCGGGAGAAGCCTTCCATCTCGAAAACAGTACCGTTCGGCGCTATTTCCGAGCCTTCAGTCACGGGCCAGTGCAGGGTTATTTCCGGGTCGAATGCCTTGCACGTTGCCTCTACCCACGGACGCCCTGCCAGCACCATCGGTTCACGTGTAATGATACGTGCCCGTGACCGTGCCGATGCAGGAATAAGTCCTGCAGTAATGTCTCCATCCCCAATGTCTTCTTCCAGGGCGGCTTTCACGTTTTGGCTGATGGCAACTTGCAGCAATGTGTCAGGAATCATGGGCAGGGCTCCTTCAATCGCGGCAGTATAGGGCGAACGTCATCACAAAAAAACGGTATGGACGGCATGGTTCGATTTTCCGGGTTTCCTCATGGCTGGAAACTTCGGTAACCTACAACAAGAATTAGATGCACTGATCAGGCGGGTTTTTTATGGTGGACAGCCTCAAGGCAGGGGTGACAGACCCTGCTCGCGCGCGTATCCAGGTGCCAGCGGTGCTGGAGAGTGTGCGTACCCGTAGCCTGCAAAAGCTTAATGATCTCGTGAAAGGCATGCTTGATCGCCTTGATACCACGATTTTTGACTGGGCCATGAAGATGCCCGAGGCTGAGCAGCAGCGGTATCACGAAACCCTGCCCAAGGTTCGTGCCCGTCGTGCCGATATTGAAGGCCGCTTTGCCTCATCCATGATTTCTTCGTTCTCTTCCGTACTCAAGACCAATCAGGACCAGAAGGTCACCCAGGGTTTTGAGGCAATTGATTTCAGTACGCTCAGTCTGGTGGCTGAAGACGATATGGATGTTACGGTTGCTCTGGATGCAATCGTGGCGCGTGCGCGTCTGGACTATGCGGCGCCACTCGGGTTGCTGCGCAAACGATTCATGCACCTTTTACCCAAGGTGGAAATGACGGAACGCAGTCTGCCACTGGATCCTGGTCCGATTGCGGATGCGTTCAGGGACGGTCTCAAGCTGCTTGCCGATGCCGATGTTCATCAAAAGCTTATCCTCCTGAAGGTCTTTCAGGTTCAGGTCATGGGCGAGCTGGTTGATGTAATTGATGAGGCTAACCAGATACTGATTGATGCGGGTGTACTGCCTGAACTCAAGCTTGGCGCTGCAACACGGTCTGCGACGCCCAAGCCTTCTGCAGACAAGCCCCGACCGGATGCAGCCAAGCCAGAAAAAAAGGCCGTTGATACCGAGGAAGTGTTTTCCCATTTGCAGCACATGCTTTCCATGGGGTTGGCTGCGGCTCCGGGTCAGATGATTCCCGGCGCGCAGTACCACGGTGGCCAGTATGTGGGCGGCGGGGGTATTGGCATTCTGCCGGCTGATGCAGTAGGCGGCAGTGTGGCCGCCGTCCCTCTGGCACCATTGAATATTGCGCCTACGGCTGTGGTACAAACCGTTGCGACCCCCGAGCTGGTGGCGTTGCTGTCCCGTATCCAGGAACTTCAGCCTAACTCACCGCTGGCACAGGACTCATCGTCGCCCAGTGTGGGGCAGGTACGTGGCTCCATTCGCGAAGGTCTGCGTTCGGATGAGGTGGCGGTAGAGGCGGTCAAGCAGGCGGACGAGGATGTTATAAACCTTGTTTCAATGCTGTTTGACTTCATTCTTGATGACGATGACCTGCCAACGGCAATGAAGGCGCTGATCGGGCGTTTGCAGATTCCCTTGCTCAAGGTGGCCATTCTCGACAAGTCGTTTTTCAATGCGGAAACACATCCGGCGAGACGTCTGCTGAATGCCCTGGCCAAGGCGGGCATTGGCTGGAACAGCCGTGACCCTGGCGGTGACGCGGTTTATGCCAAGATCGAGGAAGTGGTTTTCCGCATTCTCAATGAATTCATTGATGACCTGAGCCTGTTCGCCGAGTTGCTGGAGGAGTTCACTGCCTTCTACGAGCAGCAACAAAAGCGTGAGGAAACGGTCGACAAGCGCACGCGTGAAACGGAGGAGGGCAAGGCCCGCGCCGAACTGGCCCGGGCCATGGTGCAGCAGACCCTGAACCGTCGCCTGACGGGGCGGCAGCTGCCTCTGGTGGTGGTCAAGCTGCTGCAGGATGCCTGGCGCAATGTGCTTTATATCCACTGCCTGAAGGAGGGAACGGAATCCGAGCCCTGGAAGCAGGCCGTCAAGGTGGTGGATGCAGTGATATGGAGCGTGCAGCCACAGCCTGGCGTCGAGTGGCAGACCCGCCTCAAGGATGTTGCCCCCAAGCTGTCCAACAGCCTTAAAAAGGGTCTGGCGGCGGTGAATTACGACTCCCTGACGACGGAGACCCTGTTGCGTGAGCTGATGCAGGTGCACATGGGCATGCTGAAAGGGCAGGAGACGCCAACTGTCAGTGTGGTGGATGCCAGTGCAGCAGTTGCCAGTGCGCCAGGTCAGGTCGATGCGAAAGAGGTTTCTACTGCGGATGCCGCCAAGGTCGAGTCTGTGGTGCTGCCCAAGGAGGAGCTTATCCAGCCGGTATCTTCCGGCTTGCCGAGCGACGATCCCAATGTACTGGTTGTCAGTCGGCTCAACGTGGGCAGCTGGATCGAGTTCATTGACGAGGAAAAGCAGGATCGTCACAAGCTGGTGGCTCGTATTCGTTCCGTGGACAAGCTGATTTTTGCCAATCGTCGTGGTATCAAGGTCAGCGAAATGTCGGGTGACAAGCTGGCCCTGGACATGAGTCTGGGCAGGGCCCGACTGGTGGAAGAAGGTCAGTTCATTGATCGGGCGCTGGAGTCCGTGATTGGCAACTTGCGGGATCTGAGTGAAAAAACCAAAACGGCCTGACGACACATGTATCACGGATGATCACTGGTTATCTTCTGCGCGCCGTTGTCCGTCTCCCAATCAAAATGAGCGCCCGGCAGGAATGCCGGTGTCGCTGGTCGTGGTACATGGCATCAGCCTGCCTCCCGGGGAGTTCGGGGGGCCATACATTGATGCGCTTTTCACCAACTCGCTTGATCCCTCGCTGCATCCCTATTTTCAAGAAATTGCCGGCTTGAGGGTTTCTGCGCATCTGTTGGTCCGCAGGGACGGTCAGGTTGTGCAGTATGTTCCTTTCGATTGCCGTGCCTGGCATGCGGGCATGTCCTGTTATGGCGGACAGGAAAACTGCAATGATTTTTCCATAGGGATAGAACTCGAGGGAACGGATGAAATTCCTTACACTGAGCGCCAGTACGAGGCTCTGGTGGCGGTGCTCGGTTTGCTGGAGGCCAGGTATCCAGGGACGAGGGGGCATCTGGCCGGGCACAGTGACATTGCCCCGGGGCGCAAGACTGATCCCGGTCCGTCATTTGACTGGAGCCATTTGCACGCCTTGAGGGGCAAGGAGCATTCCGGATGAATCTGTTGGTCGTTGTCATCGCACTGGTTCTGCGCCATCGCGGGCTGCTGAATGAGCCGGCGGCGACCGTGGGCCATCTGGTCCGGCGGTGGCGTGACATGTGGTTGCAGCGCGGCGCACGCGAGGGCTGGGCGCCAGCACTGGTGCTTGGTCTGGCTGTCTTGTTGCCGGCCTTGCTGCTGGCAGTGTTCCTGAACCTGTTTGACGGACTCTGGCAACGCCTGATCATTGGTGCTGTCGGGGTGCTGGTGCTTGGGCAGATTCTGCTTGATCAGCGTCAGCCCGGTGTGGCGAAGCGCATGCAGGCAGAGTGGATAGCCCGCGTGTGGCCGGGCGACAATGGTGGGCAACCTGCCTTGCTGGCGGCTGAACTGGTGGCTGACGCTGAGCTGGCCCCGGCCCGCCGCGCGCTGGTTGAAGAGCATTTGCGCGAGCTGTTTGCCCCTCTGTTCTGGTTTTTGTTGCTGGGGCCGGTGGGGGCGCTGGTCTATTACCTGTTGCGACTGATGGCAGAGGGCGAGAGCAGCTCTGCCGTCCCGGTAGCGCGACAAATGCTGCACTATGCCGAGTGGCCGGTTGCACGCCTTGTGGCGTTGGGTTTTGCCCTGGCCGGTGATTTCATGTCGACATGGCAGCACTTGCGTGACCGCCTGCTGGACCGTCAGCTTGACGCGGTCGAATTGCTGGATGAGTCGGCGGAACATGCCCAGGCTGTGAGTCTGGTAATGACTCCGGACAGCTCTCCCGCGGCGGTACTGACACATGCCTTGACGACCATACAGGCCTTGCTGTACCGCACGCTGGTTCTCCTGATCGTGTTGCTGGCCCTGCATACCCTGCTGTGGTTCTGATGCGACTGACTCTCCTGCTGTTGCTGTTCATGGCCGGCGGCCCTGTCCGGGCGGCCATGACAGTGACAGACGATGCCGGTCGGCACTTCACCTTTGATTCTTCCTCGTTGCGCATGGTGTCCCTGGCTCCGCATGTGACCGACATGCTGATTGGTCTGGGCGCACGCTCCCGCCTGGTGGGTGTGGTGGATGATCATGAGTCCCGGGGTGCCCACGCGCTCAGCCTGAGTGGTCTTCCCGTGGTGGCCGATGCCTTTGCCGTCAACGAAGAACGACTGCTGACCCTGCGCCCTGATGTGGTGATTGTCTGGGCGGAAGGAACTCCTGCATCCCGCATTGCCCGACTTGAGCGACTGGGCCTCAAGGTATTCACCCTGAAAACTGCCCGCCTGGAAGACCTGGCGAGCCAGCTTGAAGTATTGGGCCAGCTGGCCGGGCAGCCTGTTGCAGGGAAGGCTCAGGCGGATGCCTTCCGCAAGCGGTTGCAGTCGCTGCGCTACCAGTACGGCAAGGAGCCGCGGCTCAGCTACTTTTATCAGGTATGGCGGCAGCCGCTGTACAGCCTGCATGGCGGGCATCTGCTGAGTCAGGCCCTCGCGCTTTGTGGTGCCGACAATATCCTGCCGGCAGGTCAGGTGGCCGCCCCGCTGGTAGCCCCCGAGTTTGTCGTGCGGACCAATCCGCATGTCATTTTTTTTGGAAAGGATGATGAGGCGGCCAGCCGCCGGTTCTGGTCGCGCTTTGCCGGCATGCGTGCAGTCAGGGACCGGCATCTGGTGGCCGTGGGAGACGAGCGGCTGGCAAGGCCAGGGCCTGAACTGCTGCTGGCGGTAGAGCCGCTGTGCCGGCAATTGCAGGCATGGCGGCCGGGTGCTACACAGAAATGACGCGCCACTTTGACAGGCCCCTGCCCTGACCGACATAATCGGAATGTGACTTATCGGTCATATGAATGCGGTGATGACCCACAACGTGATCGCCAGACATGATGCAAGACAAGGAACCCCCAATGTCACTTGAACGCTTTTATGATGACCTGGACCCGGAAGAGACCCGGGAGTGGCTGGAAGCTTTTGCTTCAGTGGTGGAAAAAGAAGGCACGGAGCGTGCACTCTACCTGCTGGAAAAGCTCTCCGAGAAAGCCCGTGTAAAGGGTGTGAACCTCTCCCGCCTGACGACCCCCTATCTGAACACCATTCCCCTGACGGATGAGGCCCCTTTGCCGGGTGATGCCTTCATGGAGCGCCGTCTGCGCTCGCTGATCCGCTGGAATGCACTGGCGATGGTGATGCGCGCCAACATGGATAATGATGACGAACTGGGCGGCCACATCGCCACGTTTGCGTCCAGTGCGATGCTTTACGATGTTGGTTTCAATCATTTCTTTCGTGCCCAGAACGATACGTTTGGCGGCGACCTGATTTATTACCAGGGCCACTCGGCGCCTGGGATCTATGCACGTTCTTTTCTGGAAGGGCGTATCAGTGAGCGCGACCTCGAGAACTTCCGGCGTGAAGTCGACGGCAAGGGCCTGTCGTCCTATCCACACCCCTGGCTGATGCCGGATTACTGGCAGTTCCCCACGGTGTCGATGGGGCTGGGCCCCATCATGTCGATCTACCAGGCGCACTTCATGAAGTACCTGGTGAATCGCGGCCTGATGAAAAGCGAGAACCGCAAGGTCTGGGCCTTCCTGGGCGATGGCGAGATGGATGAGCCGGAAT
>JBASJP010000060.1:0-2713 GCA_049655345.1 Moraxellaceae bacterium | reverse complement strand
CGGTTGCAGGCCGAGAACCCGAAGCTGGTGGTGAGGGATCCGCCGTTCCACATTCCCGAGTTCGAGCTGAAGATGGCCTGGAGTCCTCTGCTGCATCACAACCCGGCACATCGCTGGATGCGACAGCTCATCCTTTTCACTGCACGCAAGATCATTGAGGACGAAGAGCGCAGTGCCGGTTTGCCACGTCCGGCCGTACCGAACCTGCCACCCCTGGACAGGGATTGACGCAAGGGGTGACGCGGCGGTTTTGTTCATGCGCGACAAGAGAGAATCCGCTAGAATATCGGCCTTTCTTTGCAGGTGCCCACGGCGGCGCCTGTTTCTGGCAGTGCCGCACGGCAAATTGACGAGGCTAATGACATGTCTGAACGCATCAAGCATGGCGATCTGGAAATCGCCAAGGAACTCTATGATCTGGTGGCCAATGAAATCGCCCCGGGTAGCGGTGTTGAGCCGGCTGCGTTCTGGTCTGCCTTTGAGAAGGTTGCTGTCGAACTGTCCCCGAAGAACAAGGCTCTGCTGGCCAAGCGTGACGAACTGCAGGCAAAAATTGATGCCTGGCATCGTGCCAATCCCGGTTTTGACCAGGCCCAGTACAAGGCATTCCTGACTGAGATTGGTTATCTGGTTCCGGAAGGCCCGGAGTTCCAGATCAGCACGGAAAATGTCGATGAAGAGCTGGCCACGATTGCCGGCCCCCAGCTTGTGGTGCCTGTGCGCAATGCCCGTTATGCGCTGAATGCCGCCAATGCCCGCTGGGGTTCGCTGTATGACGCCTTGTATGGCACCGATGCCATTTCCGAAGAGGGCGGTGCCGAGAAAGGCAAGGGGTACAACCCGGTACGTGGTGCCAAGGTCATCGCCTTTGCTCGCAACTTCCTGAATGAAGTCTTTCCGCTGGCGTCGGGCGATCACAATGATGCCGTGAAGTACGCCGTAGAAAACGGTCAGCTGGCTGTCTCCCTGAAGGGGGGCGACAAGGTTGGCCTGAAGAATGCTGCCCAGTTTGCCGGCTATGTGGGTGATGCTGCCGCGCCAACCGGCGTGTTGCTGAAGAATAACGGCCTGCATGTCGAGGTGCAGGTGGATGCCAGCCATCACGTTGGCAAGGATGATTCTGCCCACGTGAAGGATCTGCTGGTCGAAGCTGCTGTCACCACCATTCAGGATCTTGAAGATTCCGTGGCTGCTGTGGATGCAGAAGAAAAGGTTGAAGGCTATCGCAACTGGTTCGGCCTCATGACGGGCAGCCTGGAAGAAAGCTTCGAGAAGGGTGGCAAGCAGATGACTCGTCGCATGAACCCGGATCGCCTGTACAAGAATCCGCAGGGCCAGGAGTTTGCCATTCATGGCCGTTCCATGATGCTGCTGCGTAACGTGGGCCACCTGATGACCAACCCTGCCGTGCTGGTTGGCGGTGAAGAAGTGTTTGAAGGCGTGATGGATGCCCTGATCACCGCCCTGATCACGAAGCGTGTGCTGAGCGACAAGGCTGCCGTGAAGCAGTGCAACTCCCGTTCCGGCTCCACCTACATCGTGAAGCCGAAGATGCATGGTCCGGAAGAAGTGGCATTCGCGGTCGAGCTTTTTGCGGCTGCCGAAAAGGCAGTTGGCCTGGAAAAGAACACCCTCAAGATCGGCATCATGGATGAGGAGCGTCGCACTTCCGTGAACCTGAAGGAATGCATCCGTCAGGCCAGCGAACGTACCATCTTCATCAACACGGGTTTCATGGACCGTACCGGCGATGAAATCCACACCTCCATGGAAGCCGGCCCCATGGTACGCAAGGACGACGTGAAGAAGCAGGAGTGGATTGCTGCCTACGAGCGTCGCAACGTTTCGATTGGTCTGGCTTGCGGCCTGCAGGGACATGCCCAGATTGGCAAGGGCATGTGGGCCAAGCCTGATGAAATGAAGGAAATGCTGGCTACCAAGCACAACCACCCGCAGGCGGGTGCGACCTGTGCCTGGGTACCTAGCCCGACTGGCGCCACGCTGCATGCGCTGCACTACCACAAGGTGAACGTGAAGGCCCGGCAGGACGAGCTGAAGTCTGTGGCCACCGATCCGGTCGACACCATCCTGAATCCGCCGCTGGCACCGGACACCAACTGGACCGATGCCGAAAAGCTGGCCGAGCTGGAAAACAATTGCCAGGGTATCCTGGGCTATGTGGTGCGCTGGGTGGATCTGGGTGTGGGCTGCTCCAAGGTGCCGGACATCAACAACGTCGGCCTGATGGAAGACCGCGCCACGCTACGTATTTCCAGCCAGCATATTGCCAACTGGTTGCGCCATGGCGTTGTCAGCAAGGAACTGGTGATGGACGTCATGAAGCGCATGGCGGTGATCGTGGACAAGCAGAACGCCAGCGATGCCGCTTACACGGCGATGGCGCCTGGCTTCGACGGTATCGCCTTCAAGGCGGCCTGCGATCTGGTGTTTGAAGGCACGAAACAGCCTTCCGGCTACACCGAGCCATTGCTGCATCGGGCGCGCCTCGTGTTGAAGGCGAAGCAGGCGGGCTGATCAGCTCTGCGTATTGTCATGAAGAAGGCCGCCCTGAGCGGCCTTCTTTTTGGCTGATCCCCCCGTTTAGGCATCACCAGGGAGTCGAGAACAACGCATGTCATCTGCATCTGCACAAAAAAGCGTAGCCGTGATTGGTGGCGGCCCTGCCGGTCTGATGGCCGCTGAAGTGCTGGCT
>JBASJP010000059.1:0-2058 GCA_049655345.1 Moraxellaceae bacterium | reverse complement strand
GATCCATGAATCTCGGGCAATACTCCGTATCGGCGGCGCAGCCTGGGTTGTCCGTGGAACGCATCGCTGACTTATTTATTCCTGTACCTTCGCCAATAGAGCAAACCCAAATCGCCCGCTTCCTCGACCACGAAACCGCCCGCATCGACGCGCTGATCGAAGAGCAGCAGCGCCTGATCGAACTGCTCAAGGAAAAGCGCCAGGCCGTAATCTCCCACGCCGTCACCAAAGGCCTCGACCCCTCGGTGCCGATGAAAGACTCCGGCGTGGAGTGGCTGGGCGAGGTGCCGGCGCATTGGACTGTGACAAAGCTGAAGTTCGTGACAGATCAGGTTGTGGACTGTCCGCATGAAACCCCGATTTATGATCCAGACGGTGATTATCTTGTAATCAGGACTGCAGACATTGACCAAGGCGTACTGAAGCCTGAGCAGATGTATCGATTAGATCGAGAGCAGTACACCCATCGCACCCGCCGTATGGGCCTTGAGAAAAATGACGTTGTATATAGCCGTGAAGGCGAGCGCTGGGGGCATGCAGCTTTGGTTCCCCAGGATGACCTGTATGCGCTTGGACAACGGATGATGCAACTGCGTGTCTGCGGCAGTTTTTGTCCTGAGTTCTTTATGTATCAACTAAATTCTGTCACCACATATAGGCAAGGTGAGGTTGATACGGTTGGAGCAACAGCCCCACATGTGAATATTTCAACGGTTATTAACTATTGCCTGATGCGGCCGCCAATAGCTGAGCAAAGAGAAATTTCCCAGTATTTGAGCAAGACTTTAGGCAGCCTAGATTGTTTGCTCGGCGAGTCACTTGAGATGAAGGTGCTGCTCCAAGAACGTCGCTCCGCTCTAATTTCCGCCGCCGTCACCGGCAAAATCGACGTGCGTGGCTGGCAGCCCTCGGCCAGCACTCAAGCCCCCGAATCAGCCGTAGCAGAGGCCCACTAAATGGCGGACAGCAAGGAAGCGCAATTCCAGCAGGACATCATCGCCGCTATGACCGCCCAGGGTTGGCTCACCGGCCCGGCCAGCGGCTATGACCGGCGCACGGCACTGTATACCGAGGACTTTCTCGGTTACTTCAAGGACGCCTGGCCGGAGCGCTGGGACAAGTTCGCCAAGGCCAACCCGAACAACCCGGAAGGCGTGTTGGTACAAAAACTGGTACGCGAGCTGGAGCAGGACGGCACCCTGGATGTGCTGCGTCATGGCTTCAAGCTGCCGGGGGTGAAGATCGAGGTGTGCAGCTTCAAGCCCGACCACGGCATGAACCCGGACACCCTCAAGCGCTACCAGTGCAACCGCCTGCGCGTGGTGCAGGAGGTGTCCTACTCGCCGCATTACCGGGAGGGCGCTGATTCTTCACAAAGCTATAACCCGCGCCTGGACCTGGTGCTGTTCGTCAACGGCATCCCCGTCGCCACGCTGGAGCTGAAAAGCGAGTTCAAGCAGAGCGTGGAAAACGCCAAACGCCAGTACCGCTACGACCGCCCGGTAAAAGACCCGCTAACGCGCAAACCCGAGCCGCTGCTGACCTTCAAACGCGGTGCACTGGTGCACTTTGCCGTGAGCCAGGATGAGGTGGCGATGACCACCCAACTGGCCGGCAAGGAGACCTTCTTTCTGCCGTTCAACCTCGGCAGCCTCGACGGCGGTGCCGGCAACCCGCCTGCGCCGGATGACAGCCAGTACGCCACCGGCTACCTGTGGCAGCGCCTGTTCCAGCCGGATGCCTGGCTCAAGGTGCTGGGCCGCTTCCTGCACCTGCAAAAGAGCGTGAAGGAAGATGCCGACGGCAATCGCGTGACCAAAGAAGCCCTGATCTTCCCGCGCTATCACCAGTGGGAAGTGGTCAACACGCTGATCGAAACCACCCGCGCCGAAGGCCCGGGCAAGCGTTACCTGATCCAGCACAGTGCTGGATCGGGCAAGTCCAACTCGATTGCCTGGGCGGCGCATCAACTGGCGTCGCTTTACGATGCCGAGGGCCAGCGCCTGTTCAACTCGGTGATCGTGATTACCGACCGCACCGTGCTGGACAAGCAACTGC
>JBASJP010000058.1:0-1598 GCA_049655345.1 Moraxellaceae bacterium | reverse complement strand
TTCGAGGTCAACGTGATCCGGCTGATTGCCGCCTGCGCCATCATCGGCCTCGCACGCAGCCTGATCCCGGCCTGATACCGACCCGATACCGGCTTAGCTGAGTGCCGCCAGCGCAGCCGTGTAGTCCGGCTCGTTGGCAATCTCGGCAACCTGCTCGGTATGGATGACCTTGCCCGCCGCATCAATCACCACCACGGCACGCGACAGCAGGCCCGCCAGGGGGCCGGTGGTGATCAGCACGCCATAATCCCGGCCAAAGGCCGGCGAACGGAATACCGAGCCACTCTGCACATTGGTCAACCCTTCCGCGCCGCAAAACCGGCTCATGGCAAACGGCAGGTCCGCCGACACGCACAGCACCACGGTGTTGGCCAGTGTGCTGGCATCGGCATTGAAGTGCCGTACCGACATGGCGCAGGTAGCGGTATCCACGCTGGGAAAGATGTTGAGCACAACACGCTTGCCCGCCAGATCAGCAAGGGTCACCTCCGACAGGTCCGGCCGGACCAGGACAAATCCCGGCGCCTGATTGCCGGTTGCCGGCAACTCCCCGCTGGTCTGTACCGGATTGCCTTTCAGTGTGATGGTGGTCATTTTTTGAGCTCCTTGCTGGTTAACGGCGGCTGCCTGGCCGTAACGCTAGCACAGCACAACCCGTTACGAGTCAGGATTACCCAACCATCGCAAACCCCGCCAAGGCTGCTAACATGCGCCTTCCGGTCCCGATGTGCAGAGCCCGATGGAAACGCCTGAACAGATAATGGATACCCCGCATGACGCCAGTCGCGAGCAGTCCCGCATTCTGGTGGTTGATGACGATGTGCGCCTGCGCAGCCTGCTGCAGCGCTTTCTTGAAGAACAGGGCTACACCATCAAGGTAGCCCCCGATGCCGTCCAGATGGACAAGATGCTGTCGCGTGAGCTGTTTGCACTGATGGTGCTCGACTTCATGCTGCCCGGCGAAGACGGCCTGGCCATCTGCCGCCGCCTGCGCAAGGAAGGCAACAACATCCCCATCATCATGCTCACGGCCAAGGGCGCCGATGCCGACCGCATCTCCGGCCTCGAAGCCGGTGCGGACGACTACCTGCCCAAGCCCTTCAACCCGCAGGAGCTGCTGGCCCGCATCAAGGCCGTGCTGCGCCGCCAGCAGCGCGAACTGCCCGGCGCCCCGTCCCAGGTGGTCGAGGTTGTCAGCTTTGGCCCCTGGCAGCTGGACCTTTCCACCCGCCAGCTCACCCGCGACAACAACACCCAGGTGTCCCTGACCACCGGCGAATTCGCCGTGCTCAAGGCACTGGTGCAACACCCGCGCGAACCACTGACGCGAGACAAGCTGATGAACCTCGCCCGTGGCCGCGAATGGGGAGCAATGGAACGCTCGATTGATGTGCAGGTATCCCGCCTGCGACGCCTGATCGAAGAAAACCCGTCCAAGCCGCGCTACCTGCAAACGGTCTGGGGCGTGGGCTATGTCTTTGTGCCCGATGGCGCCGCCTGACCTGTTTTTAATGTCTGCTTACCGAGTCCCGATGTGATCCGTCTCAACAAACTGTTCGGCCGCCTCAAGCCCCGCTCCACCGTGTGGCGCACCACCC
>JBASJP010000057.1:0-8623 GCA_049655345.1 Moraxellaceae bacterium | reverse complement strand
GATGAGGCTGTCCGCAGCCGCAATCCATGCGGCCGCTGTTGTCAGGCTGGCGTGATGATCAGACATGATCAGGCATCCTTCACGTGTATCAGGCAAGACAAGGTGCCGGACACCGGCAGGGCCCTCGAGGAGAGGTTGATACCTGCCGGGCCGGCAAATGAAGTATGCAGTTTTTTTGCGACAAGGGGTGTCGGTTATCCGGATGTTGGGCGGGAATAACTTCCTGATCATCCGGGTGCGTTCACTGAAGGAGTCTTGCCAACGAGGTTCTGATGCCTCTGTAGTGTGGCATTCCGTACAACGGCGATGTTGGCATTGTTTGCTCGCAACATTCCCCATCCTTTGGGAGGGGTGTGCACTTTCCGGCAAATTTACTACGCTCTTTTAACCACCACTAAAACGACCGGTCTGTATGAAATGTGAACAGGTACGGTGCTGCCATGGACAGGGTAGCAAGGGGCTCTGCCAAAAATGGTTCCGCCATTTGCAAATTCCAGGACAGATGCATATTCATTCATTTGCGTGAATGAACAGTCACTTTATGAATGCAATGTTGACGGACTGCCGCATGAAAACCGCAGGTATCTGCATGTTTGCGGAAATCGTGAGCAGTGGCACACATTTTCCACATTAATTGATGCAACACCCGTCAGAAGAGCGGGATGAGTGTGCTACAGCTTGAATGCTGTTTATGCGGTCCAGTTCGGTTACTTAATTTTTTTCATACATATTGAAATATGGGTGGGTAGTGCTGGTAGTCTCTGCTCTCGCAGAAATTATTGTGCAGCGTGATGAGGTTGCAGCTGTTTTGCCAGAAATGACCCGAGCTTGATGCAGGCATGAAGGCAAGGCAGCAAGCGGGCCTCACGAAGGGGAAGCGAAGCTGTGTCCCGGGCACAATGCAGTGGCGCCATGAATCAGGAGAAAATTGTCATCGACAATCAATCATTGAACACGCACATGGCTCAAGATTCTGATGCACCACGGCCCAGTTTCCGGCACGAGATCATCGGTCATGCCATTACTGCCATTGTGCTGGCCCTGTCGCTGGTGCTGCTGGGCAGCGGGCTGCGTGATTTTGTGGACAAGCGTGACAAGCTTGAGCGTGAGGCAACCCTGATTGCCGACATCATCGGCGACAATGCCTCTGCCGCCGTGGCATTTGATGACGCCAGGAATGCCCGCGAGATTCTCGCTTCGGCCAGACGGGCGGGCTACATCAAGGCCGCTGTCATCAGGAGCAGTAACGGCGAAGTGCTGGCGCGGCTTGGCGACAGGAACTGGCAGCCTGCAGTAGTGCCAGCGACTACTGAAAAAAGCTTTCTGGGCAATACCGAGATTGTTCGGCCGATCAGGCTGGATGGCGAAAAAATAGGCGAAGTATGTCTGCGTGTCAGCTATGGCGCCGCGCGTGATGCCTTTCTGGAGGATGTGCTGCTCTCCTTCCTGGCCCTGTGTCTGGCAGGTGTGATTGTGTTTGGCCTGCTCTACCGCACCTTGCGCCCGCTTACTCAGCGCCTGTCGATGATCAGCTCCACCATGGCCAGTATTACGGCCAATGATGATTACCAGCTGCGCCTGCCGGAAGCGGATACCCGCGAAGTGCAGGAGATAGCCGTGCTCTCCTCATCACTCAATACCATGCTGGGCGAAATCCAGCGTCACAGTACCAACCTCAAGTCCGAGCTGGAACAACGCCGACTGACCGAGACCGAGCTGCGCAAACTGTCCAAGGCCGTGGAAAACTCGGCCGCCGGCATTTTTGTGACCGATCCGGATGGCTGGATTGAGTACGCCAATCGCAAATACCTGCAAATGAATGGTCATGCCGACACGGAGATCACGGGCTTCCCCAGTCCCCTCATCCAGTCGGACATGATTGCCAGCAGCCCTCACGGGGATGCCTGGGAAACCCTGCGCAGCGGCCGAGAATGGCAGGGCGAGATTCGCACCAGACACCAGAGTGGCGAAATATTCTGGGGCATGCTCTCGCTGGCAGTGATTCATGATGACCATGGCAGGATTGCGCATATTGTTGGCAATCTGGAGGATATTTCCGAGCAGAAGAAGGCCGAGGAAACCATCAATCGCCTGGCGTTCTTTGATCCGCTGACAACGTTGCCCAATCGTCGAAGTTTTGCCGAGCAACTGCCGGAGATCCTTGCTCACGCCGGGCGCAAGGATGAAATCGTCGCCGTGTTCTACCTGGATCTTGATCACTTCAAGGAAGTGAATGACACGCTGGGCCATGGCATGGGTGACAGCCTGCTGCAGACCGCTGCCAAGCGCCTGCAGAGTGTGCTGCGTGAATACGATGTGGTCGCCCGTCTGGGGGGCGATGAATTTGCGCTGGTGATCCCGCATTTGCGCGAGCATGCCGATGCCGAGGCCGTGGCGCGCAAGGTCATCGAGCACATGACCACGCCGTTCAGTCTGGACAAGCACGAGCTGTCGGTAACCGCCAGTGTGGGCATTGCCTTCTATCCCGAGCATGGTCGCGAGGCAAATGAGCTGCTCAAGAAGGCGGATATTGCGCTGTATCGGGCCAAGGCTCTTGGCCGCAACAATTTCCAGGTGTTTTCCGTGGGACTGGAGGAAGTTGGTCTGGCAAGACTGGAGCTGGAGGCTCAAATCCGTCTGGCGCTGGAGTCCCGCTCCTTCTTTCTGGAGTACCAGCCCAAGCTTTGCCTCAAGACCGGCCGCCTGTGCGGGGCCGAAGCGCTCATCCGCTGGAATCACCCCACGCTTGGCCGTCTTTCCCCGGACAAGTTCATTCCGCTGGCAGAAGAAAGTCGCCTCATCATTCCACTCGGGCACTGGATTATTGACGAGGTGGCACGGCAGCAGTCGGCCTGGCGTGCAGAGGGCATGGTGCCGGTACCGGTCGCGCTTAACCTGTCCACCATGCAGTTCCGCAATGATGACCTGCCGGAGTATTTCGGCGCAGCCCTGATCCGTCACTCTCTGGAGGCCGGCCTGCTTGAGCTGGAGATTACCGAAAGCCTTCTCATGGATAATCCGGAGCGCATCAGCCGGCAACTGCTGGAGCTGGACGCCATGGGCTTTGGTATTGCGATTGATGATTTTGGCACGGGCTATTCATCGCTCAGTTACCTGAAGACACTGCCGGTTGATGTGCTGAAAATTGATCGGAGCTTTGTGCACGATCTTGATAACGCGGATGACAAGGTGATTACGCAGGCCATTATTGCGCTGGCAAAGAGTCTTGATCTGGAAGTGGTGGCCGAGGGCGCCGAAACCCGTGAACAGGTGAACATGTTGCGCAGTCTGGGCTGTGACGTGATACAGGGGTATATCTACAGTCGACCACTGCCTGCTGACGAGTTCGGGCGCTTCTTGCGTGCCTCGTTGCTGGGAGCATCGGAACTGGTAGAGCTGGTGTGACGTCAGCGGGTGAGGCTGCTGTTGCATGACCCCATTACGGTCGTCAGAAAATCCCTTGCTTCTGCAAATACCTCTCGCGTTATTTCTCCCCGCACAATCCCGTGCTGATGAAAGCAGACCTCGTGGTAACGCTTGTTGATGCTGCCAAGGCGGTGGTAAATCTCGCGCCCGCCACGCACATCCACCTTGGGGTCACCGTCGGCATGCATCACCAGTGACGGAATCCTGATGGTCGGCAGCCCGTTGCGTATGCTGCGCATCAGCCGCTTGATCTGCACAATGCTGCTGACCGGGCAACGCAGGTAATTGATGTGCGGATTGTCGGCGTGGTTTCTCACAAAGGTCTTCCGGTATTTGCCCAGTCCCAGCAGTTGCAACAACCTGTTGCCATAATGAACCGGTTCGGCAAAGTGGGCAGTGAACGCCTTGAACCTGAGCGGGGCGCTGATACTGATGACGGCGGCAAATGCTTCCGGATGGCGGATGACACTCTCCAGTGCAACAGCGCCGCCGGTGGAGAATCCGGCAATCACGATGTGCCGGCAGCAGCACTCCAGAATGTGCCGGCCCTGCTCAACCGATGCCATCCAGTCTTCGGCACGGCGGTTGGCCAGATCAATGGCAGAAGTGCCATGTCCCGCCATGCGTGGTGCATACACGGTATAGCCCTGTGCGTGCAGATACTCGCCCCATTCCCGTACCTCTTCCGGCGCTGCCATCAGGCCGTGAACCAGCAACACGCCACACGCAGAACTGCCCGGCAGGAAAAACGGTTTGCCGATGGCGGCTGGTCTGGAGTCTTCCGGCAGGAAGTGTTGCTGATAATCGCGGTCAAAGCGGGATTCTTCTGCCAGCAGACGATTGATCAGTTCGGTCGTGTAAGTGATCGGCATTACGCGGCAGACGCGGCGGCAAAAGCGTTGTAGATCATGGCGTAATGGCAGCCGGCACCAATCAGCACCATGACATGAAACAGCTCATGAAAGCTGAATACGCCCGGCAACATCAACGGCTTCCTGGAGGCATAAAAAACTGCGCCCAGAGTGAATGCGGCGCCGCCACAAAAAAGCAGGGCTTGCTGCGTTACCGTCATGGCGGTCAGCACCTGCTGTATGGGCAGTACCAGCAGCCAGCCCATGGTCAGATAGATCAGGGCAAACAGGACACGCGGTGCCCGTGGAAAGAAAACCTGAGTGAGCACGCCAAAGCCGACCAGTCCCCACTGAATGGCAATCATCGGAACACGCCATTGCTCGTTCATGAACAGGTAGCAGACTGGTGTGTATGAGCCGGCAATCATCACGAAAATGGCAAAGCGGTCCATGCGCCGCCAGAACGACACCTCGTTTTCCTGCTGCTTGAAAGCGTGGTACAGCGAGCTGGCCAGAAACAGGAAGATCGTGGATAGCCCGTATACCACTGCAGGAATGATCAGTGAGGTGGAGTCAGCCGCACGCATGACCAGAAAAACGGTACCCACGGCAGCGGCCGCCATGCCGGCCAGATGGGAATAGAAGTTGAAGGCTTCCTGTGATCGCACCATGAGTTTTTCCGCCCCTCCGGATAATAGGGAAAGGCGGTATTGGGCGTGCATTCAGCCAGGTGTGTCCTTGATGCTGGTCATGGCCAACGGCAAGACTTCATTGCGCCGGCCGGAGGCCGGATTACATGGGGACATGTCCGATCAGGGCACGACCAAGCCCCAGCAGCAGGCCGATGAATGAACCCACCACCACACCGTTCACCCGGATCATGTGCAGATCGCCGCCCACTTCGGTTTCGATCTTGGCAATCATTTCGCTGGTGTCCCAGTCGTGAATCTGCTGGCTGACATACAGGATGATGGCATCGGCATAGTCCGTGGCAAACACCACGGCGGCGTCCTCGATTTCCTTGTTGAGGGCATCACGAACGCGCTGGTTGGTTTGCAGGTGAGCACCCAGACGCAGCAGGATTTCCTTGGCGTTGGTGGCCAGCCCCGAGTTGTCACTTTCCAGATCGCGCTTGATGGCATCGCGCAGAATGGTAATGGTGCCGGTCACAAAGCTGACGACAGATGCGCTGTCTGCCAGTGCATTCTTGGTGGCATTAAGTTTTTTTGAGGCCCGTGAGTTTTTCTTGCGCAGGGATTTCATCAGTTCGTTCGCAAAATCCTCCAGCCCCACGCGCCAGGGGTGGTTGCGGTCTTCCAGCAGGTTTTCCACCTTGCTCATGAAGGTGTTGATCACTTTCTGCTGTACATCAATGCCAATCCAGCTGGCACCACGTGCCAGCCCGCCCACGCCCAGTTCTTCAAAAACCTTGCGGGCCACCTCGTAGGCTTTTTCCGGGTTTTCCTTGATCCAGCCGTCTGCTGCATCGAGTGCGCGTTGCAGGGCCTCGTGATGAAAATCATTTTCCAGTACGGCACGCAGCATTTCGCTCGCCATGCGGTGCATGGACGTGCCCTTGACCCATTCCACTGCGTTTTGCTGGATGAAGGCCTCGATTTCCTTGCTCTCGAAGACCTGCAGCAGACGTGGGCCAACCCGTTGCATGAAGGCGGCTATCTGCCCGGCATTCTCGTCTTGTGCCAGCCAGAGACCGATCTTCAGGCTGACATCGGTTTCCTGAATGGACTTGCGCACAATGGGTGGCGCCAGAAAGTTTTCCTGCACAAAGCGGCCCATGGATTGGGCAATGCGTGCCTTGTTGCGCGGGATGATTTCCGTGTGTTCCTGCAGCAGGGCAGGTAATGGCAAGCGACCAAACGGATTACGAAACAGCACCGTGACGGCATACCAGTCCGCCAATCCCCCCACCAGGCCGGCCTCGGCCCCGAGTGCCAGAATCTCGATGAGCCATGCGTACTCCGGTAGCAGACGTGCCATGACCAGAAACACCACCCACAGCACGGCAGCGCTGACCAGCGCAATCATGGCAAGCCGGCGGCTGCGCTCAAGGGAAGGCGGGGGCAAAGCGGTGATGCTGTCGTGCATGTGGTATCCGGTGCTGGTTTTGAGTGGATGCATTCGCGTGCAGGGGGAATGCTATCAGGACAGGAAGAGTGCCAGAGATGAGGGGGTGCAGAAAGCAAAAAGCCCAGCATGAGCTGGGCTTTTTGTTGGGTTCCACAAGTTCGTTGGAGCTAATGGAACCAGAAGATGGCTCCCCGACCTGGACTCGAACCAGGGACCGAAGATTAACAGTCACTATTCCACGTATGTGCTTTTCGATGTAAAGCCAGTATTTACGCGGGTTTCGAGGTGTTTTCGATGAGTTTAAGACGGCTCGAAATGTGCTGAATATCCCGGGAAATGGCACAACTGTTTTGAAAGTTTTCATCAATGTGACCTATTGATGAGGCTAACTTCATAGTGCATTTATTGGTAATACCATTTTAAAATCCTGAAGTGGTACCACTATTCATAGTTCGACATTGCCTCTTTATCAGTGTTCCGGGAGTCAAAGCTACTCATGTCGTCGCGGTAAAGCCCGGCACAATTCCGTATATGCTGCGCAGCGTTTCAACTACTTGTGCCAGTGACAGTCCTTTGATTCCGACTGATTTCAACAACTGATCATCCTGCATGCTCAGTACTTCAAGAAATGCCGCCATGTCGCCCATCATGGCGGGCGGCAATGTCAGCCTGGTTGCCGGGTTGAGTAACTGAAACAGGCGCAAGATATCGCTGCGATGCTTGCTGATGTTTTTCTGATCAATGGCCTCACCGGCCTCTTTCCGCTTGGAGAGATCCAGCCAGGCACGCGCCTTGAGCGGAATCAGACAGTACTCGTTAACCACCGGTACACCTGCCAACTCACGCTTGTTGGCATGCAGAAAGGCGTAGTAATCCTCATTCAGCAGAATGGCCGACAGACTGGAAACGTCCTCATCTACCGGGATGGGCGTCAGTTGGGCATCTTCGCCGAGGGTCACCCCATCTGGCTGACGAGAAAAAATCTCCAGCATGGCCGGGTACCCCGGCATTGTTGGCTTGGAGAAGCGATAGAAGACCTTCTTGCCTGAGCTGCGCTGCTGGATCTGATAACCACCCGCCTGCACAAATGCCCAGAATGCCCTTACGAAGTCGGGTTCTAGCACTTCGACACACAGCACGATGTCGAGATCCTTGGTGGCTCTTGCCTCCAGTCCTTGCTCTTCCAGTGCCAGTAAGGTGGCAACACCGCCAATCAAGACGTACTGATCAGCAAATGCAGCAAAGTGCTGCTGAAACTTGTCCAGCCCTACCATGGGTACTGCTCCATCATTTCTTCCAGGCCCGACTGTATGCGCTCATCGGATTCGCCCTGCAGGCTCAGGTACAAAGAAAATGCGTCAACGTGTGGTTGCTCACTGATCAGCCCCGGAGGATAACGCCATGTCTGCACCAGACAGGTCCCTGGCTCCTCCAAAGGAGCATGCCGCGCTCCCGCTTGTTCCAGCTGCCTCCAGTCTTCCCGGCTCAGGGCGTACACGGGCAACTTGGGGGCAGCCAGCATGGACTGTGCAGCCAGTGCACTTTCCCCAGCCAAGAGTCTCAATCGCAGAGGTACTGCATCGTCAAATAAGCGAATGCACTCCTGAACCGGATCGCGCATCAGGGGGCGGGCATTCTGCCATAGTGTTTTTCGACCCTCCGGAAAGGACAACAGGCGCTGCTTGCCCTCTCGCACTTGAACGCCCAGCCCCAAGGCCTCCAGCTCGTTCCAGGCTCTTGTCATGGTCATGGCGGTGTAGCCGGTTTGCCTGGCCGCCATCAGGGGGCTGATGGCGGAGTCCAACCGGTTATTCAAGGCCAGGATAACGACAAGCTGTGTCGCTGGGCTCATCTTGTCGAGGTGAACCGGCAATGCGGCAGCCTGCCGGGGTCGCATCTCCATGCCCAGCTGGGGGAGGTACATTTGGCTACCCGGAATGACAAAAGGGATGCGTCGCTCGATAAGCCGCTTGCGCACATAGCCGGGTAGTGCCTTCGCAATCAGGAAGTAGCCCGTCGCTTCTCCCCATGGGAGCTGGGTAATATGCTTTTCAAAGGTAGCCGGCTTGAGGTCTTCGCCATCCCGAAGAAAGACGCCCAGCCAAAGCCGGCCATCGACCATGAGGGGGCGTGGCTCATAGAGCTGGCTCAGAAAATGGGGAAGTGGAACCGGCCTGGATGGTGGCGCGGAGGTAACACGAAGACCCATGGTCTCTTTCAGGTACTGTTCCAGATGTTGCTGCAGGGGGCTCATGGAG
>JBASJP010000056.1:0-1605 GCA_049655345.1 Moraxellaceae bacterium | reverse complement strand
TCGTCAGTTCGGTTTTCTCGGCAGGACTGGCGGCACGGGCACCGGTGAGCGCAAACCCCAGCACGTCACCGGCCGGCGACCTGAACACGGCACGCACATCATTGCCCTCGGCCTCGACTTCCCAGCTACCTTCGGTCCCCGGCGCCACCGGCGACACAATCACCGGGCACACCGGCGTCTTGATCTGCACCGGCATGGCCGGGTACTGCACGGCGGTATCGGTGCCGGTCAGCGTTTTGGCCAGCGCGCGGGCGGCGGCCATCAGCGGCAGCACATACAGCAGCACCTTGCCCTCCACCTCGGCACAGTCCCCCAGTGCATAAACCGAGGCATCACTGCTGCGCAGGCAACGGTCCACCTTCACGCCACGACCCACCTCAAGCCCGGCTGTCTGGGCGAGGCTGACGCGCGGGCGCAGGCCGATGGCGGAAAGCACCAGATCGCCGGCCAGACGCTCGCCGTTGCTGAGCTCCACTTCCACGCCATCGTCTTTCTTCCACACGCCTTTGACGCTGTGGCCAAAATGGAATTTCACGCCCAGCGACTCCAGGCCACTGGCCACGGCGGCCGATGCCCGCTCGGGCAACAGCGTCGGCAGCACGCGTCCCACCGGCTCGACCACCTCAACCTGATAGCCGCCATTGGAGAGGTCATTGGCAAACTCGCAGCCGATCAGGCCGCCGCCAATGATGACAATCTTTTTCTTGCCGGCCGCTGCCGTGCGGAAACGCGCATAGTCATCAAGGTCATTGACGGCCAGCACGCGCTCGCCACCATCGCCACCCAGCTCGGGCCGGAACACGTCGGCCCCCAGCGCCAGCACCAGCGCCCCGTAGGCAATGGTTTCGCCGTCCACCAGAATGGTTTTGGCCACCCGGTCAATCGCATTCACCCGCACACCGGTACGCACGTCCGCCTTCAGCGACTCGCGCATCTGCCCGACGCCGGCCATGGCCAGGCCATCGGCATCCTTGTTCTTCGTATAGCCGGTGGACAGCATGGGCTTCGAATAGCTGCGCCCGTCATCACTGGTCAGCAGCAGCAGCGGCCGCTCGGCGTCCAGCTTGCGGATTTCCTTGGCGAGGTTGTAACCGGCCAGACCGGTACCAATGATGACGATGGGATTCATGCAGGATTCTCTGGAATAAAGGGTTCAACAAAAAGCACGGGGGAGCGGTCGGTGCATGGGACTGCTACACGCCGGACGGCAAGACAAAAAAGGCGCGGGAACCGCCGTTTACCTGACGTAAACAGGGGATTTCCCGCGCCCTTTCCAGCGAAGCAGACCGGTTCGCAATGCGTCCGGATTACACTTCCACCATTTCAAAATCTTCCTTGCCAACGCCACAATCCGGGCACACCCAGTCAGCGGGCACATCGTCCCACTTGGTGCCGGCGGGGACGCCATCCCAGGGCATGCCTACGGCTTCGTCATAGATAAAACCGCATACTACGCACTGCCACTTCTTCATGGTTGACCTCAAGACTGCTGTCGGATTCGGGGGTAGACACCGCTCTCTGATCGCGTGACATTCCGGTCAGCGATGACAGCGGTCACTGTCATGGTCGCGAAGTGTGCCACTGCGGCGACCGCTTTGCTACCAG
>JBASJP010000055.1:0-3708 GCA_049655345.1 Moraxellaceae bacterium | reverse complement strand
TCCAGCAACACACCAAACTCATCAGCATTCAGGCGCGCCACAATTGTCTTGGCCTTCAATGCCTTGTTGAGGAGATGAGCCACATCCTTGAGCAACTGGTCTCCTGCAGCAAATCCGGAAGAGCTATTGATCAGCTTGAACTGATCCAGATTGATATACCCGACAACATGGCGTGAGCGCTTGCGTTTGGCATCATCCACCACCCGCTGCAATTGCCGCGTGAACTCGGCGCGGTTCACAAGCCCGGTCATCTCATCATGCATGGCCTGCCAGGCCAGCTGGTCATAAAGCTGGTGAACCACACGCTCCAGCGCATCATCCACCACAGGCACATCATCGCCTTCAAAAATCAGGGCATTGCCCGTGTGCATCAGTGCGGCAAGTTCACGCTGGGTAAAATCATTAACCTTGATACCCTGATGATTCACAAAGACATAACGCGAATCATCGGCAGCACGCCAGGCAAGGCGCATGCGATCACGCTCGTCACCACGATGCCGCAGCTCGATCCAGTCACCCAGCTGCAGCCTGCGCGCACGATCAATCCACTTCTCCAGCCAACGCTCCTCCGCCGGATCTGCCTCTTCGCGCGGTTTTACGGCAGGCACCTGTGTCCAGTCCACATCCTCCAGCAAACGCTGCGGGCCCGACAGCAACCGTTTGAGCTCCGTGATTGCTTGCTGCTGCTGACGTCCACCGGTATCGCCCAGCTCCTGCAGGCCTACCTTGATCAACTTGAGCAGCGCTCGCAAATCAAACGCACGATGAACATCACCACCAATCGCGATCAACTCATCAATCACGCCGGTATACTCAAGCCATGACTTGCTTTCTTCCCCCTGGCGAAGATGGGTCTTGATCAGCAAATCACGCCAGCCAGCTTCAATGAGTGTCAGCACCGGCTGCGGCACCTTTCTGCCAGCCAGACGATCATCCAGTATCAGCTGCACACGCTGCCTGGCACTTTCCAGACGATGCTCGCCCTCAGCCAGCTGTCGCACACGCTCCAGATTGCGCTGGTAAGAAACCTCCTGGCGCTTGACCATCGGTTCAAGTACACCCAGCGCCTTGTCGAATACCTCAGGGTTCGTATCAAACTGGCCGGCAATCTCGTCAACCATCTGGTCGATGCCCTGCTCTTGCTCACGCGTCAGGGGATGATCACGAAAACCCAGTCGGGCAAGCCGGTTCAGGACTTGCCGGGCCGGATGATCATCACGCTGAAAGAGATCATCATCATTCATCAACGAATGCAGCAGCGGCAACTCCAGCTTCCGGAACCAGCCCTTGGCCTGATCCCCGATAATCTGGTTTTGTGACAGGGTTTTCAGAAGCCCTTCAGACATCTGGATGATGGACAAAACCGCTCCTGCCAGCGCACTGCCCTTGTCGGCAGCAATGCGCTCCAGCACTGCCTTCCACTCACCGCCAGCCGACTTGAGTGGCCCAAAATTCTGCTGCACATCCTGCAGCTCGAAATAGGCCGGTGGTGCCATCGCAACTGCAACAGAACCACTCTCCGCCGTACCCACGGCGCCGGAGGGTCTGGCAAAATCAATATCCCGCTTCGCATTCTGCATTTCAAAAAGACGCTTGAGTGCACTGACAGCCGCCTTGGCATCCCGCTGGGAAGACTCAAAGCGTTCTACGGCAGGACTCTGGGAAGAGCGCTCCAGAAACTCTGCGGCGCTACGTGGCGCCGCCTGTGTGCGAGTGGATGCAGCCGACGTCATGGCCATGCCAGTGCCATCTGCCTGGCTGATACGGTTTGTGGAGGCATACGAGTCGCCAGCAGCCACACCAGCCCCGTCAAACCCCTCGTCATACGCGCCCTCAGGGTACCCGGTAACGCCGGTAGCTGCCTGTTGTGCCGGCACACCAACGGATGATCCACCTCCAGTCAGCCCAGACGAAGATGCACTCTCGACATCATCACCATGCCGCTGCACATAGCGCGACAGGTCAAGCTCCGTCAGTACGCCGTTTTTCACCAGCGTTTCATTCAGTCCGTCGTAAAGCCCGTCAAAGCCGGCAAGAACGGTATCCTCGAATGCCTTGTAGTAGACCTTCTCGATTTCCATTGATGGCCGCAGCAGGCTGATCGCATCCTGAAACGCTTCACAGACAGGGGCCGGAGCAAACAGGTTGGGCTGATGCTGCCCCTCCCCAACCCGGGCAAGCTCATCCAGACGCACCTGCAAGGCAAACAGCTGACTGCTGCAGCTGACCTCAACCCGGCTCGAAATAACCTTGACGATCAGCCATTCCTCAAACTGGTCCTTGTCGACCAGCGCAAGGCCGGAAACATCGGGGCGGGTCCTGGTACGCGGGGCTGAAGCATCAGGGTCAGAAAACGACTCCTGCAATGCAAGCAGGAAGCGGGAACGTACCGCCGCCTGCTGCTTGCGCAGCAGTGTGACGGCATCAAAGAACATGCGCTGGTCTGTGTTGCTGCGCGCATGATCGGAGGCCAGAAACAATCCGTCCTCGGCGGCCTTGAAAAAATCAGCAAGCCGGATACGACAAAATCCGGTCACCACCTGACCCAGTTGCTCCATCAGCGCCCGGGCTGTCGCATCCAGCCCTCCGCCACCTTTTTCCTGCGAACGCTCGGCTGCCTTCAGCAGCACGGCCAGCGTTTCATCGTCAGGATTAAAAAAACTGATCCCGAGAAACCGGGCATCCACATGTGCAATACGGGCCCGCAATTCATGCTCGCGTGCATCCTGCCCCTGGCCGAGAAACATGCGAAGAAGGATCACGTCACCACGTTTGAGTAACCGGTCACCGCTATCGGCAGTATCAGGCAGTTCCAGCAACGCACCGCCCGGACTGATATCCTTCATTCGGCAGGAACGCCGATTGACCCCTCGTGCAATGAGCTGCACTGTCATCGAAAGCACCTGGCGTTCGGTATTGCGTAGATCAGGCATCAACCTTCTTCCTTGTGCTCTTCAAGGCACTTAGACACGGGCAGAACAAGTCGCTCAAGTTGACCGGAAAACTGACCAGTCGACAAGTCATACCTCGCTACCAGAGGCTCCTACCTGAAAATTAAAGCCTGAAAAAACAAAACGCGCTGCCCTTTCGGACAGCGCGTTTGTTTTGTATGGCGCAGCGGACGGGACTCGAACCCGCGACCCCCGGCGTGACAGGCCGGTATTCTAACCGACTGAACTACCGCTGCTTGGTCTGTACGTTGTGGTGGGTGCTGACGGGATCGAACCGCCGACCCGCTCCTTGTAAGGGAGCTGCTCTCCCAGCTGAGCTAAGCACCCTCAGCCATTCAACGTGGGGCGCATTATAGGGGTTTGCGATTCACTGTCAAAGGATAAATACAGTTTTTTTTCATATAGTTTTCAATTGCTTATTTTTCAGGCAGTTCAGCCAGCCGACATCCCCCGAAAGCCTGCCGGGTGTCAGACATCACACCTGCCTGCCCCGCAAAAGCCCCCAGGGGAAGCGGTGCCTGCCCGAAAACCACTCTAGTCAATCTGCACCGGGGTATACACCGGTACCCGGTCAAACAGGTCAATGATGTCATCATTACGCATGCGGATGCAGCCATGCGACAAAGGCACCCCCATGGGCTCCGTATCCGGCGTGCCATGGATATAGATATAGCGGCGCATGCTGTCGCAACTGCCCAGGCGATTGCGCCCCGGCTCCGTCCCCGACAACCACAGGATGCGGGTCAGGATCCAGTCC
>JBASJP010000054.1:0-2318 GCA_049655345.1 Moraxellaceae bacterium | reverse complement strand
CACTTTGCTCATATGCCCGCCCGAACCGATCTCGCTCCGCCGGATCATCCAGCAGGAAGGCAGGATTCCTGGCGATGACCAACTCATCACCTTGGCGGAAGCGTTGTGCCTTTCGCGCTTCATAGGCAGGCGTGCCGATGAACGCCTGAACCTCATCCAAGGCCAACAGGCAGTAAAGGTCGTAATAGTGCCGCATGAAGTTTCTCGGCAACGCCACGCTGCCTGACTGCGTGCGGTACTTCGTCGAGACCGTCTGCAGCTTCTCGACAAACGTGTGCGTGGGGGCGTAGCACGGCACATCCTGAGCACGATTGTCAGTGACTGGCACCCCTGCCCTCGTCGCTGTCTCCCAGGCCCAGGACGATATCGTCACCGGCCGGTTGGGCGTCGTGTCATCAAAGCCCAGCTCCAGCAGGATGCCATCCTTGACGCCCGTCAGGCTGCCGGCACGCGCCTGATAGATCAGCCGTATACCTGCGCTGCGCAACTGGGGCATGTCATCGAACTCGGTATCGCGAATCGCCTGCTCGATCCCGGGAATTCGAATACGCCTGGCGGTTTCGTCGTAAAACATCCGACGACTCTCCACATGTGCGGGCTTGCTGTGGTTTCGCCCCTGCTTCACATCCTGGCCAGCTTGCGGCTCGATACGAAGATCTATGTCTTCCGAGAAGCGATGGATGACCCCGAACCCCTTGGACAGCGACGTGCCGCCCTTCAGCTCGAAGTGAAAACCTTGCTGCTGCAGCCCCCAGAGGCAATGCATTATCCAGTAGTCCTTCTCAACCAGCACCGGATCCATCCCGCGCTCGGATGCGACCAAGCTCAGCAGACCCTCGAAGTCAGGATGTTCATGCAGCAGCATGGGAAACGCCCTCAAGCCGCTTGCGCGTGGTCACATTGCCATAGGCACGCAACGCCTGATTCAAGCTATTGCTATCCAATTGCTTGAACTTGCTTGCCGCGCGCGCCCAGACAGCTGATGCATCCTCGGCCAGCTCATCGACATTGTTGAGCAGATCGACGAACAGGAACTCCGTGGACAAGGTATGCGGAAACCTCGGCTTCACCCGGAAATCGAACTCGCGATTGCCCAGCCTGAAGTGCCCATGGCGCTTGCGGTTGTAGACCACCGTGCGGTTGTAGAGCTGCGTGGTGCCCAGTCCGACCGTGTTGTAAGCGGAGGGAGAGAAGAGCAGGAAGTCATCATCCCGCAGGAAGCTGCGCACCAGTTCAGCATCATCAGGCGGCAGCTCGCCAAACACAGACTTGCGAGGCGCGTAATAGAGTCCCTGTGCCAGCTTCCGCAGATCACCCGCCTGCACCAACGCTTGGAGGTGTCTATCAACCGAGGTGGACACAGCCAACAGGTCGGCGCGACGGTACACACGCCCAGGCTTCAGAACCTGCCGGACTTGCTCTAATGCACTGGGCTGCTCGTGATCGGCCATGACGCATGACTTCTCATTGAAAATTCATGCAATCAAGGTAACAGATTGGGTGACTTCTGACCAGCTCAAGCCTTTCCGACGCGCAACATCGACGACAGCCGGATAGAGCACGCAAGCGTCATAGACTGTCGTGAATGGCGAGCTTCTCATTCCTAGCGTCATGAAATTTATTTTGACTCAACCTCACGAAAGTCTTTGACTCCGCGCCCCAGCTTGCGTCGCAGAAGGGCGCGCAGCGTCACCCCGTCGGCGTACCCGACCTGCGCGGCGACTTGATCAACGCTTCCACTTCCGGTGCGCAGGAGTTGGACAGCACGTTCGACGCGCAGGTCCTGGAAATACGACAGCGGTGTCTTCCCGAGCACACTGTGTAAGCGCCGTGCCAAGGTGCGTTCGCTGGTCCCGGCCGCTATTGCCGCCTCGCTCAAAGAAAATCCGTCCGCCAAATTGCGCCTGGCCCAGTCCTCGAAGCGTTCGACTACCGGATCAGCATGGGCCAGGTGGTCCGGAATGATGAACTCCGCTTGGGAGCCACGCGCCTCGACCAGCAAGTAACGGGCAACCAGCGCTGCCAGTGCCGGGCTGCTGGCTCTGACAATGCTCAAGGCCAAGTCCACATGAGCAAGCGCTGCACCTGCTGTAGTGAAGCCATCCGCGTTGACGAGCATGCGCGACTCGTCAAGCTTCACCCTGGGATAGCGTTGCCTGAACATTGGAGCCAGCCACCAAGAGGTCGTCGCGCGTCTCTCGTCCAGCAAACCACTTTCGGCTAGCAAAAAACTTCCTGAGCAGGCGGCACCCAGATGAGCCCCGGTGGCGGACCATTGGCGCAATATTGCCGCTGTATCCACCACGTCGGGTCGGACC
>JBASJP010000053.1:0-2940 GCA_049655345.1 Moraxellaceae bacterium | reverse complement strand
GTACTGGACGATCCAGTTAGGGGTAAACAGCTGGGTGGCAGCAGGGATGTCTTCGCTTTTGACTACCTTGCCGATGACCTGGTCCTTTTTCTCGGAAATGTAGAACTGGTAAAGCCAGCCAATGATCTCAACGTCCTGCCAGTCCTCTTCGGGGATGGCGTCGACCAGCTCGCGGATCAGCGAGTCAGTCTTTGTGAGGTTGTCTGGCAGCAGCAATTCGGTGGCGTCATCAACAGGCTCAAACAGGAAGGGCATGGCCTTATGCAGGGCGTGACACTGGGCCAGCAGAAGCTCCCGGTAGAGCTCTTCATCCTTGGTGCCGTCCAGCTTCAATTGTGTGACGCGGGCTTTGTCCAACCCCTCCAGCTCAATTTCCAGGCAATCATCGAGGATCTGGGGGCTGCCACTGGAGCCATTTGCAGTGCCGAGCACGCGCCGGCCGTGCTCCAGAAAGCCCTTGATTTCCATGTAGCGAATAGCGCACAAGCGGTTAAACCAACTGTAGGCTGCCTGCTCCATGGCTTGGTCAAAGCCCAGTTGCTCCACTCGCTTTACGAGAGCTGTACGTGGACGAATGACTGTGGCGGGGAAGGGACGGCCACCAATCAGCGCAACGTCGCCCTTCTGCTCAAGCGCCTCAATTCCCTTGGTCATGATCCCGTACCTTGCCGCCTGCTTGGTCATGGCGGCAATAAAGTCCCTGCGAGCTTTAGGGGCGTATTTCTTGATGTTATTCGTATTCACGTCTGATCCTTCAATCCCGGTTCGCTCATATGGGCCAGTGATGCCCTGCCGATGAATGCAGCGTTAGCGAGTTACTTAATCTTGATGCGCTTATCCTGCTTGACCGCACTTTCCAGCTCGGCCCGCAGGGCAGTAATGAAGCTGTCGATGTCGCTCAGGCTTTCCAGATAAATCCCCTTGCCCAGCTTGTTGAATACGCTGGTGGCGGCCACCTCCACGACTGGCTTGAGGGGTGGTGCAGGTTTAACGACAGGGGATGGTGCAGGCTTCCCATCTCCGCTGCTCCCTGGCTCGCCTTCACGCACCTGCAGGAGACGCTTGACGCGTTCTGCCTCGCTTTGAATGGCGCTCTCCAGCTCATCAACAGCCTCATGCAGGCGTTCATCTGCGGTCTGGCTCTGTAGCATCAATATGGTGGCGATACTCGCTTCTGCAGCAATATCTGTCTTGATTAACTGCAGGGGGCGGAGCAAGCGGTTACACAGTTCCGGGGTGGCGATACCGGATTTGTCAATTTCAGCCTGCAGTTGCGCCAGCTTCTCATCGACATGGGTATGCCCATCTACAAATCGCCCGATGATGTAATCGGTTTTGTTGATCTGGTAGCGGTACTTGTTCTTGTCCTTAAGAAGATCCTTGAAAATCAGGTTGGCCAATTCCTTGTTTTCATCGGAGGCAGCGATTTCCGTCGCCTTGATCTGGCGAGTAATGTCCCGTTCTTCGTTGGTCAGGAAGATGAACTCGTCCCCGTTACGGGTAATCAGGCTTTCTTTCTCCAGGCGCTGCAGCGTCGCCTCAATTCGATGACGCAGGGCGAGTTTGTCCTCGTCCACTTGCTCAATGCTGAGGGTGACCAGGTTATCCAGCGTGCCTTTGATCAGGTCGACATAGCGAATCATGAACAGCGTGCGGAGTGTCTGCACATCGAACTGATCGAGGGTGACATTCTCATTGGCCTGATCAATGGTTCGTTTGACGGCAGGGTCCAGAAACCCATCCACCGCACGGTAAAAGCTGTGCATCGGAACCAGGGCGCCGATGTCCTTGTTGGCAATCGACAGGGCAGCCAACGGCGCA
The DNA here is from genome assembly GCA_049655345.1 of Moraxellaceae bacterium. Taxonomy (GTDB): domain Bacteria; phylum Pseudomonadota; class Gammaproteobacteria; order Pseudomonadales; family Moraxellaceae; genus UBA2031. The sequence continues at coordinate 1,119 of JBASJP010000053.1, read as the reverse complement.
ATGGCGCGAGACGCTGATCCGTTCCATTGGCATGGAACCTTCAACTCTTAATGAGTCTGTGCAGTGGCACTTGCTGGCCCGCATGATTCCTTTCGTCGAGAACAACTACAACGTCTGCGAGCTGGGGCCGCGTGGCACCGGGAAAAGCCATATTTACAAGGAATGCTCACCGAACAGCATCCTGGTGTCTGGAGGCCAGACTACCGTGGCCAACCTCTTCTACAACATGAGCACTCGGCGCATTGGTCTGGTCGGACTGTGGGATGTGGTGGCCTTCGATGAGGTGGCAGGCATCAACTTTGCTGACAAGGATGGCGTTCAGATCATGAAGGACTTCATGGCCTCCGGCTCTTTTGCCCGTGGCCGTGAGCAGATGGAGGCATCTGCTTCCATGGTCTTTGTTGGCAACATCAACCAGAGCGTTGAATCACTGGTAAAGACCAGCCATCTGTTGGCGCCCTTCCCTGAGGCAATGATCGACGCGGCGTTTTTCGACCGTTTTCATGCCTATATCCCGGGCTGGGAGATCCCGAAGATGCGGCCGGAGTACTTTACTAACAAGTACGGCCTGATCGTGGACTACCTGGCCGAGTTCTTTCGCGAGATGCGCAAACGCAGCTTTGCGGATGCCATCGACAAACACTTTAAGCTGGGCAACAACCTGAACCAGCGTGACGTGATTGCTGTCCGTAAAACGGTTTCCGGGCTGCTCAAGCTGCTCTTTCCGCATGACCAGTTCACGAAAGAGGACGTCCGCCAGTGCCTGGAATATGCCCTTCAGGTGCGTCGTCGCGTGAAGGAACAGCTGAAAAAGATTGGCGGCATGGAGTTTTACGATGTCCATTTCAGCTACATCGACAACGAGACCCTGGAAGAGCGCTTTGTCACTGTCAAGGAGCAAGGAGGCGGAGGTCTGATTCCCGAGGGCCCGGGCAAACCAGGCTTTATCCATACCATCGGACTCAGCAGCAAGGGCATGCCGGGCGTGTACAGCCCCCTCTGTCACGATAGTTGTCCGCTCAGTTAAATCTGATCTGAGGGGGTGCTGGAGTGTCAAATGGCCGTTTACAGCAATGAGTTGAAAGAGCAGATTGTCAGGAAAATGCTTCCGCCGGGCAA
>JBASJP010000052.1:0-1811 GCA_049655345.1 Moraxellaceae bacterium | reverse complement strand
CACGAAGTTGCCCAGCCCCGGCATGCCCAGCGATGCGGCAGTGAAGAACAGGGCAATTGGCGGCAGATAGCGCAGACGGCTCCACAGGCCACCCATTTCACGCAGGTCACGGGTGTGCAGGCGTTCGTAAATTTCACCGCAGAGAATGAACAGCGCACCGGCAGACAGGCCGTGGGCCAGCATCTGGATAACCACGCCCTGCAACGCCATGGCATTGCCGGCATAGATGCCGATCAGCACAAAGCCCATGTGCGAAATGGAGGTGTAGGCAATCAGGCGCTTGATGTCGGTCTGTGCGCAGGCCAGCACGGCACCGTAGAAAATGCCGATCACGCCCAGCCACATGGCAACCGGTGCAAACTCGACCGCCGCATTCGGAAACAGCGGCACACCAAAACGCAGCAGACCATAGCCTGCCGTTTTCAGCAGCACACCGGCCAGATCAACCGAACCGGCAGTGGGGGCCTGGGCATGGGCATCCGGCAACCAGGAATGCACGGGAACCACCGGCATCTTCACGGCAAAGGCGATGAAAAAGCCCAGCATCAGGGTCATTTCAACCACGGGTGCCATCGGGGTGTTCAACAGGGCTTCGTAGCTGAACGTCAGCACGCCGGTGGCATCGTAGTTGACGAACACCATGCCGAGAATGGCCAGCAGCAGGATCAGGCCCGAGGCCTGCGTGAAAATGAAGAACTTGTTGGCAGCGTAGATGCGGCCCTTGCCATCCGGTGCATTGTGACCCCAGAGCGCGATCAGGAAATACATCGGCACCAGCATCATTTCCCAGAAGAAGAAGAACAGGAACATGTCGATGGCGAGGAACACACCGATCACACCGGCCAGATTCCACAGCAGGTTCAGATAGAAAAAGCCGACATGACGATCAATTTCACGCCAGGAGCAGATGACAGCCGCCAGACCAAGACCGCCGGTGAGCAGCAGCATCAGGACGGACAGGCCATCCATTGCCAGATGGAAGCTGATGCCCAGTCGTTCGATCCAGGCACGCTCGAACTCCAGCGTCCATTTGGGCGCGCCATCGGCACCCAGTGTATCCAGACGGAAGTCATGACCAAGCCAGAGTTGCAGGGAGAGGGCAAAGAGCAGCGTCATGGTGAACAGGGCGATCCAGCGCGGGACATGTGTACCCACACGCTCACCCAGCCATGACAGCAGGCCGCCCACGAAGGGAATGAGAATAAGCAGAGGCAGCAACGCTTCAGACGACATGTCGTTACCTTTAGATCAGAACAAGGGCGGCAAGTACCAGAACGGCACCACCAGCCATGGAAACGGCGTACCAGCCCAGACGACCTGTCTGTGTCTGGCTCGAAATTGCATGTGCCTTCATCATCGTGGCCGTGACCACGCCCACGGCACGATCAGAGAGATCGCGGTGGTTGATCTTCACCAGAAACATGAAGGGGCGCACGAACACGCGGTCGTAGAGCCAGTCAAAGCCCCAGGCATTCAGCCACAGCTTGCTGACCGGGCGACCGATGGCCGAGTTGGCCAGTGCGGTCACAAACCGGCGTTCACCAAGGAACAGCAGGGCGGCCAGTGCAATGCCGGAAAGGGCAACCACTGCCGCCATGATTTCAATCATGTGATGACTGCTTTCCATTGCTTCAGGGATAACGTTTTCCGGCAGCACGCCGGCCAGTGGCGGCGTGATCCAGGCGCCCACGAAGGTGGACAGCAGCATCAGCACCAGCAGCGGCAGGTGATGGGCAATGCCATGACCGGCATGGGCCTCGGTCTGCGCCTTGCCATGGAAAACCACGAAGATCAGGCGGAAGGTGTAAAGC
>JBASJP010000051.1:0-2399 GCA_049655345.1 Moraxellaceae bacterium | reverse complement strand
GATGAGGCTTTGGCTTCTCTCTCCGGCCGCCCCCCGATACACTTGCGGGCCCGGAGTCTGATTTCTCACCATGCCTGCTGTCATTCCTGCCGATTCTGTTGGTCTGGTTACCCCGCAGACCGTTCATGTCGATACACCGCTCACCCTTGAGTGCAAGCGCGTGTTGCCGGCCTATGACCTCGTTTACGAAACCTATGGCGTGCTCAACGACGTGCGCGACAACGCCGTGCTGATCTGCCATGCCCTGTCCGGCCATCATCATGCCGCCGGCTATCACAGCATGGACGACAGCAAGCCCGGCTGGTGGGATGAGTGCATTGGTCCCGGCAAGGTGATTGATACCAACAAGTTTTTTGTGGTGGCGCTCAATAATCTGGGCGGCTGCCACGGCTCTACCGGCCCCGCCTCCATCAATCCCGAGAATGGCCAGAACTGGGGCCCGGATTTTCCGCTGGTCACCGTGAAGGACTGGGTGCAGGTGCAGGCCCGCCTTGCCGATCATCTGGATATCGATCAGTGGGCGGCGGTGGTTGGCGGGTCGCTCGGTGGCATGCAGGTGCTGCAGTGGTCGGTGGATTACCCCGAGCGCTTGCGCAACGCCGTGGTGATTGCGAGTGCCCCCAAACTGTCGGCACAGAACATTGCCTTCAACGAAGTTGCCCGCCAGTCCATCCTGACCGATCCGGATTTTTACGGCGGGCGCTTCTACCAGCACGACACCTATCCGCGGCGCGGTCTGATTCTGGCGCGCATGGTGGGTCACATCACCTATCTGTCTGATGAGGCGATGAAGCAGAAGTTCGGTCGCGACCTGCGCTCCGGCCAGTTCATGTACGGCTTTGATGTCGAGTTTCAGGTGGAGTCCTATCTGCGTCATCAGGGCGAGACGTTCTCGCGCAATTTTGACGCCAACACCTATCTGCTCATGACCAAGGCGCTCGATTATTTTGATCCGGCGCGTGAGTATGACAACGATCTGGCAAAAACCCTGGCGCGGGCCAAATGCCGCTTTCTGGTGGTGTCGTTCACCACGGACTGGCGTTTCTCTCCCGAGCGTTCGCGCGAGATCGTGAACGCACTGATTCATGAAGGCAAGGATGTCTGCTACGCCGAAATCGATGCGCCGCAGGGTCACGACTCGTTCCTGCTGTCCATTCCGCGTTATGTCGACGTGTTCGGTTCCTACATGAAGCACATCAAGGTGGGGAACATTCATGCGTCTTGATCTCGCGCTTGCCGAAAAATGGGTAACGCCGGGTTCCCGCGTACTCGATCTTGGTTGTGGTGATGGCGAACTGCTCGTGCATCTGCGCGATAATTTTGCCGTGCGTGGCTACGGCGTTGAAATTGATGCGGACCGCATCACGGCCTGCATCAGCCGCGGTATCAATGTGGTCGAACAGAACCTCAATGTCGGTCTGGGCAATCTTGGCGATGCCAGTTTTGATACCGTGATCATGACCCAGGCACTGCAGGCAGTGGAAAAACCGGATGTGCTGCTGGAGGACATGCTCCGCGTCGGGCGTGAAGTCATCATCACCTTTCCGAACTTTGCCCACTGGACCACGCGGTTTTACCTGACCTTCAGGGGCATGATGCCGGTGTCGGAGGCCTTGCCCTACACCTGGTACAACACCCCCAATATCCATCTGTGCACGTTCAACGACTTTGATGCGCTCTGCCGTGAAAAAGGCATCCGGGTGCTGGATCGTATTGCTGTCGACGGTGGCCAGCAGGGCAGCGTGCTTGCCCGGCTGTTTCCCAACCTGTTCGGTGAAGTGGCCATCTACCGTCTGACGCGCTGAGTCGTCCGGAAACCATCATGCAGAAAATCGTTCTTGCCACCGGCAATGCCGGCAAGCTTAAGGAGTTGCGTGCACTGCTCGCCGACCAGTCCTTCGAGATCCTGTCGCAAAAAGATCTGGGTGTGTCTGATGCCGACGAGACCGGCCTCAGTTTTGTCGAGAATGCCATCCTGAAGGCGCGACATGCCGCGCGCATTACCGGCCTGCCGGCGCTGGCCGATGATTCCGGTCTGTGTGTCGATGTCCTGGGTGGTGCGCCCGGGATTTATTCCGCTCGCTATGCGGGTGCCGGTGCCACCGATGCAGACAACAACCGCAAGCTGCTGCAGGACCTGCTGCCGCATCGTGCGCAGTCACCGCTGGCGGCGCGGTTTGTCTGCGTGCTGGTGCTGGTGCGGCATGCCGATGACCCCTTGCCGTTGATCTGTCAGGGTGAGTGGGCGGGCGAGATTCTCGAACAGCCGCGTGGCGATCAGGGGTTTGGCTATGATCCGCTTTTTCTGGTGCCAGCGGACAACATGAGCAGTGCCGAGTTACCGCGTGAGCGCAAGAATGCACTCAGTCATCGCGGCCAGGCATTGCAGCAACTGAAGA
>JBASJP010000050.1:0-11642 GCA_049655345.1 Moraxellaceae bacterium | reverse complement strand
GGCCTATACCGCTGTCGACAAGGCAGAAAGCGAGCAGGAGCTGGCCCGGCGTCTCAATGCCGAGGCACCGGGTGTGCTGGCGCGCGAGGCAAAGGCGCTGGGTGCCTGGCTGGTGCATTACTCGACGGATTATGTGTTTGACGGCTCGGGCCATTTGCCATGGAACGAAACCGATCCGGTTGCGCCACTGAATGTGTATGGTGCAACCAAGCTGGAGGGTGAGCAGCTCATTCTGCAGTCAGGCTGCAAGCACCTGATTTTCCGGACCAGCTGGGTATACGCCACGCGTGGTGTCAATTTTGCAAAAACCATGTTGCGTCTGGCGCGTGAGCGCACGGCACTCAGCGTGATTGATGACCAGACCGGGGCACCCACCGGGGCTGATCTGCTGGCCGATGTAACCGCCCACGTTGTGCGGGCGGTCGTGGCAAGGCCTGGGGTGAGTCACGAGCTGAGCGGCATTTATCATCTGGCTCCGAAGGGCGAGGTAACGTGGTGGGGTTATGCCTCGTTTGTATTTGCCCAGACACGTGCCGCCGGCGATTCGCTGATGGTAGAGACGGTGTCGCCAATCCCCACTACGGCCTATCCCACGCCCGCACGTCGACCGTTTAACTCGCGCTTGAATACAGGCAAGCTGGAATCGGTATTTTCCTTGCGCATGCCGGACTGGCAGGACGGTGTGTGCCGCATGCTGACAGAACTCAGGTAACCAACATGAAACTGGTCAGAACAGATATTCCGGATGTAGTGATTGTAGAGCCAGCGGTATTTGCCGATAACCGTGGCTGGTTCATGGAAAGCTTTAACGAAAAGCGTTTTCATGACGCCCTGCTGGCCATGGGCCTGCCGGTGCCGCGTGCCTTTGTGCAGGATAACCACTCGTTCTCCCGCAAGGGTGTGCTGCGTGGCCTGCATTACCAGCTTAACCCGCATGCGCAGGGCAAGCTGGTGCGTGTGGTACGTGGTGCGGCGCTGGATGTGGCAGTGGATATTCGCCGGGATTCCCCTACGTTTGGCAAGTGGGTGCTGGTGGAGCTGACCGAAGCCAACAAGAAAATGCTGTGGATTCCGGAGGGTTTTGCGCATGGCTTTATCGCCATGGAAGACAACACCGAGTTTTTGTACAAGACCACGGATTATTACGCCAGGGACTGTGAGCGCTGCATCATGTGGAATGATGAAACGCTGGCCATTGCCTGGCCCGACAGCATTGAGAAAATAATCTCTGAAAAAGATGAGCAAGGTCAGGCATTTTCAGCGGCGGACCTGTTCTGATCGCGTAGTGCATTGTGTGACGTATTGATTACTGGGATGGCAATATTTTCATGAAAGGCATCGTTCTGGCCGGTGGTTCCGGCACCCGTCTGTACCCGATCACCAAGGGTGTGTCCAAGCAGTTGCTGCCCATCTACGACAAGCCGATGGTGTATTACCCCATTTCGGTACTGATGCTGGCGGGTATTCGTGACATCCTGATCATCAGCACGCCGGATGACATGCCGGGCTACCAGCGCTTGCTGGGGGACGGCAGTGATCTGGGTGTTCATATCACCTATGCCATTCAGCCCAGCCCGGATGGACTGGCGCAGGCCTTCCTGATTGGTGAGCAGTTCATTGGCAAGGACAGTGTGTGCCTGGTACTGGGCGACAATATTTTCTATGGCCAGGGATTTACCAGCAAGCTGCGCGAAGCCGCTGCCCGCCCGAACGGTGCAACCGTGTTTGGCTATCAGGTAAAAGACCCCGAGCGTTTTGGTGTGGTGGCCTTTGATGAAAACCGTCGTGCCATTTCGATTGAAGAAAAACCGAAACAGCCAAAATCAAACTATGCAGTAACCGGCCTGTATTTTTACGACAACGATGTGGTGCAGATTGCCAAGGGCGTAAAGCCTTCTGATCGTGGCGAGCTGGAAATTACCACGGTTAACCAGGCTTATATGGAGCGTGGTGATCTGAATGTGGAACTGCTGGGTCGTGGTTTCGCGTGGCTGGATACCGGTACGCATGAAAGCCTGCTTGAGGCCGGCCACTTTGTGGAAACCATAGAAAAACGTCAGGGTTTGAAAGTGGCCTGTCTGGAAGAAATTGCCTTTCACAATGGCTGGCTGAATGCCGATGACCTTCGCCGTATTGGTGCCGTGATGAGCAAGAACGCCTATGGCCAGTATTTGCTGCAACTGGCAGAACAGTCTGCGTAAGTGCGCGGTAACAGGAGTGACAGCGGGTGAACGGATGTCCCCAGGCGTCGCCAGTTGAAGTTGCCGTACTGCCGGTAGCCGGTCGCGGGGGAGCCCTGATGCCGGCCACGCGGGTGGTACCCAAGGAGCTGTTGCCGGTGGCAAATGTGCCGCTGGTGCAGCGTGCGGTGGCAGAAGCGGCAATGGCCGGTGTGCGCGAGGTCATTCTGGTGACGTCGCCGGACAAGCCGCTGGTGGGGGAGCATTTTCAGCCCGACCCCGGCCTTGAACAGCGCCTGCAGGACTGGGGCCAGTCACGGATTCTGGAGGCATACCGGGCCATCGTGCCGGCAGGTGTTACCCTGCGGGTGGTGGAGCAACCGGTACCCCGCGGTCTGGGTGATGCCATCCTGTGTGCGCGTGATCTGGTGGGTGACCGTCATTTTGCCGTCATCCTGCCCGATGATGTGATCGACATGCCGGCTCCGGGCTGTCTGGCGGCCATGGTGGCGTTGTATCGTGAGACCGGGGCATCCGTACTGGGGGTGCAGCCGGTGCCGGTGGCAGATGTGTCGCGCTATGGCGTGGTGAAGATAGTCGATGGCAGGATCACGGATCTTGTTGAAAAGCCCGCGCCGGCACTGGCGCCGGGCAATATGGCGGTGATGGGGCGATATATCCTGCCACCACAGGTATTTGATGCATTGCTGCAGATTGCACCCGGGGCCAATGGCGAATACCAGCTTTCGGATGCGATCTGCCTGCTTTTGAAGAACATACCGTTTGTGCCATGGGAAATCACGGCACCCCGGTATGATTGTGGTTCGCGGCTGGGATTTGCACAGGCCACTATTGCCTTGTCGTTGCATGACCCGGACATAGGGCCGGCATTGCGTGTATGGCTGACATCGGAAGTAACGCTTGAATAACATGCAAACAAGAACAAGTCTTTCTGCCTGGCAGCGGTTGCTGGTACTGGCCGAGTCCATGAAGTCCCGTCATTTGCGGGATTTCTGGCATGACCCTGCGCGTGCAGAAAAGCTGTCCCGTCGTGCCGGCCCCGTGTTTCTGGATATCAGCAAACAGCGTGTGGATGCCGAGGCAATCGCTGGTCTGCTGGAGCTGGCAGAGGCCTGCGGGCTGCAGCAGTCCATTACCGACATGATGCAGGGCGCGGCGATAAACAATACCGAGCAGCGTGCGGCCCTGCACACGGCATTGCGTACCGAGCCTGGTGCGACTGTGCAGGTGGACGGCCATAACGTCATTCCTGATGTGCATGCCAGCCTGGACCGCATGGAGTACATGGTAAACCGCGTGCATTCGCAGCAGTGGCGTGGTTACTCCGGTCGTGCCATTTCGGATGTGGTGAACATTGGTGTGGGTGGCTCGGATCTTGGCCCGTCCATGGTGTCAGTGGCACTCACCGAGTTCACGGCAGAGCCGGCCAGGGGCTTGCGGTTTCATTATGTCAGCTCGATTGATGGCACCCAGATTGCCGATTTGCTGGAAACCCTTAATCCGAAAACCACGCTGTTCATTATCTCCTCCAAGTCATTCACCACAGTAGATACGCTGTCCAACGCGCGTACCGCATGGGAGTGGATGCTGCGTGAAAAAGACGATGCGCAGATGTTGTTGCAGCATCATTTCATTGGGGTGTCCGCACAGCCCGAACGCATGACGCAGTGGGGCATTCCGCCGGAAAACCAGATATGCCTGTGGGACTGGGTGGGTGGCCGTTTCTCCTTGTGGTCGGCCATTGGCTTGCCGGTGGCCCTGCAGCTTGGCATGAAAGGTTTTCGCGAGTTGCTGGCCGGTGCGCGCTTCATGGACCGCCATTTTGCCGGGACGCCCTTTGCCGATAACCTGCCGGTGCTGTTGGGCATGATTGGTGTGTGGAATGCGACCTTTCTGGATATTCGTGGCCATGCGGTGATGCCGTATGACGGTCGCCTGAGTTATTTCCCGGCGTATCTCACGCAACTGGAAATGGAGAGCAACGGCAAGTCGGTCACCCGTGACGGTTATCCGGTGGATTACACCACCTGCCCGATCTTGTGGGGTGAAGTAGGCCCGAATGCGCAGCATGCGTTTTACCAGTTGCTGCACCAGGGTACGCAGGCCATTTCCAGTGATTTTATTGCCCCGGTGCGCCGTTACCATGATCGTGCGCCCAATCGCGCGCTGGTGGAACAGCATCAGTTGTCGCTGGCCAATTGTCTGGCCCAGTCCCGTGTGCTGATGCTGGGTGATGCCGCCATTCAGGGCGGTAACGAGGCGCCTGATTATCGACGTTACCGTGGCAACCAGCCATCCACCACCATTCTGCTGGATGAACTGAATCCTTATGCACTGGGTGCGCTGATTGCGCTGTATGAACACAAGGTGTTTGTCATGTCGGTGATTTGGGATATCAATCCATTTGATCAGTGGGGCGTGGAACTGGGCAAGGTAATGGCCACCGGCATGCTGTCGGCATTGCAGACGGGTGTAACGCCTGACATGGATGCATCGAGTGCCTTGCTGCTTCGGCAGATCATTGAAAAGGGAGAAAACCTTTCATGATCGTGAATGTATATGGCAGCAGTTATTTTGCCTGGGTTGCGGCCGCCAAACTGGCGGAAAGAGGCAACAAGGTCAGTATTTTCTCGTCGTCTGTTGATGTGTCGGTGTCTGGCTTTGAGCCTGCGCTTGAGTTGCAGTTGCCGGAGTTGCTGCAGCAGCAAACGGACTGTGGTCACCTGCAGATAATGACCGAAGCAACGGCACCAATGCCGGCTGATCTGCATGTGGTGGCGTTTGAAACGGCAGAGGCAGGCCTGGCCGAGCGTGTTTTTCCCTTGCTGCACTCGAGTGAGCAGCATCTGTTTGTACTGGTGCTGACCCCGATGATGGTGGGCGCCATTACCGAGCTTTCGCACAACCTCAAGCGGCTGGCGGCAGCAGAAAAGCGTTCATGGTGGCCACAGGTGGCGGTGCTGCCGCTGTTTACCCGTGAGGGCTCGGCACTGGCTGACTTCGAACACCCCCGGCTGTTTCTTCTGGGGGCGGATGATGATGGTATCCGGGACTGTGTTACCCGGCTGATGCAGCCATTCATGCAGCAGGCCAGCCAGAGCATGATTGTGCCGGTGGCCACGGCAGAGCTGATCCGTTTTGGCATCAATGCCATGCTCGCCACGCGCATGAGTTTCATGAACGAAATGGCGGCGCTGGCAGAAAAACTGGATGTGGATGTGGAGCTGGTGCGGCGTGGCATGGCGGCAGACCCGCGTGTCGGCCCGGACTACCTGTATCCCGGTTGCGGCTTTGGCGGGCCTTCGTTTGCCAGTGAACTGTTCGACTTTGCCAAAACCGTTCATGAAGAGCTGGATACGGCTGGCCTCATTGATGCCGTGCTTGATATCAACGAGTCGCAGTGCGAAATCCTGTTCCGCAAGTTGTGGCGATTCTTCAAGGGCGACATGCAGGGGCGTCGCGTGGCCATCTGGGGCGCTGCGTTCAAGCCGGGCACACCTAGTGTGCGTAACTCGGTTGTACACCCGTTGCTGAAGGCATTGTGGGGGCAGGGCTGTCATACCGTGGTGCATGATCCGCAAGCCATGGACGCAATGCGTCGCAAGTATCCTGATCAGCCGTTGCTGACACTGGCGGACTCTGTTGAGCAGTCGGTGCAAGGTGCTGATGCCATTGCGCTGGTGACGGCCTGGGATGTGTTCAAGTCCCCCGATTTTGCCGTGCTGGCGCAGTCAATGAAGTCTGCCGTGATGGTGGATGGTCGTAACCTGTATGACCCTTGTGTCATGGAAGGCCATGGCTTCCGTTATTTCGGCATTGGCCGGGGCGAGAGTATCTAGTCATGAAAGTACTGGTCACCGGCGGTGCCGGATACATCGGGTCGCATACCTGTGTGGAGCTGCTGGCGATTGGTCATGATGTGGTGGTGGTGGATGACTACTCCAACAGCAAGCCGGAGGCACTGAAGCGGGTGCAGGCCATTGCCGGGCGCAGTGTGAAGATGCATGCCTGTGATGTACGTGACCGCGAGGCCTTGCGTGCGATTTTTCGTGATGAAAAACCGGATGCGGTGATTCACTTTGCCGGCTTCAAGGCAGTGGGCGAATCGGTGGCGCAGCCACTGAAGTATTACGACAACAATCTGGTCAGCACGATTGTGCTGCTCGAAGTCATGCAGGAGTTTGACTGTCGCCAGCTGGTATTCAGTTCATCGGCCACGGTATACGGCATTCCGGACAAGGTGCCGCTGGACGAGCAGGCTCCGTTGCGGGCGATCAATCCTTATGGCGCCACCAAGCTGATGATCGAGGACATGCTGCGCGATCTGGCGGCGTCTGACGACTCATGGCGCATTGCCTTGCTGCGCTACTTCAATCCGGTGGGCGCACACGAGAGTGGCTTGATTGGCGAAGACCCCAACGACATTCCGAATAACCTGATGCCCTATATCTCCCAGGTGGCTGTTGGCCGTCTGCCGCAACTGCGTGTGTTTGGGGGTGACTATCCCACACCGGATGGCACCGGGGTGCGTGATTACATTCATGTGGTGGACCTGGCGCTGGGCCACCTGAAGGCGCTGGAGTGGCTGGCTGGGCTGTCAAAGGGCAGGGTAGAGGCGATTAACCTTGGTACAGGCAATGGCTGCTCGGTGCTGGACATGGTCAAGGCGTTTGAGCAGGCCTGCGGCCGTGTCATTCCTTATGAAATTGTGGCGCGCCGCCCCGGTGATGCGGCCAGCTGCTATGCTGACCCGTGTCTGGCCCGTGAATTGTTGGGCTGGCAGGCCGTGCGCGATGTAAAAACGATGTGCCAGGATGCCTGGCGCTGGCAGTCGCACAATCCGCATGGCTACGCCTGATGACGGGCGTAAAATGATCAGATAGACGTTCACTCGCAGGGGGGATCCGGGATGGCAATGCTGCTTTCGCTTGCGTGGTTTTTTCGTGTGGCCTTGCTGGTTGCACTGGCGGGGGTAACGTATCTGGCGTTAATGCCGGCCCAGGCGGTGAGCCTGGGCTCTGACAAGATCAATCATGTGATTGCCTTTGCTGTGCTGGGTGTTCTGGCCCGTCTGGGCTTTCCCCGTTCCGGCGTTCTGGCTGTCATGTTTCCCCTGTTCATTTATGGCGTGCTGATCGAGGCGATGCAGTATCAGGTAGGCCGTTTTGCCGGCATGGATGATCTGGTTGCCAATCTGATCGGCCTGGGCATTGCCGGTTTTTCTACCCTCTTCATTCAGAAAGTGGACTGATGCCTGCCCGATAGTGCCGTGAATCTCCGCTTTGCCTTATCTGCCTGTTTCCCTGACCCCGGATGTCCTTGCCAGCATGAGTGCGGGCAGGGAATATCGGTACTTTGTTATTGATTGCAAGGATTCTCCATGAGCGCTACCCATCTGCTTGCCATTGACCAGGGCACCACAAGTACCCGTGCCATTGTGTTTGATGCCACGGGCCATCCGGTGGCGTCACACCAGCTGGAGTTTCGCCAGCAGTTTCCGGCAGATGGATGGGTGGAGCACGATGCACTGGAAATCTGGTGGACGGTGGAAAGCGTGTGCCGTGAAGTCATGCGCAAGGCGGGGCTGAGGCCTGCCCAGATTGCGGCCATTGGCATTACCAACCAGCGCGAAACGACGGTCTTGTGGGACCGTGCCACTGGCACACCAATCCACAATGCCATTGTGTGGCAGGACCGCCGTACAGCCAGTGTGTGCGAGCACCTGAAGAAAAATGGTCACGAATCACTGGTGCAGGAAAAGACCGGCCTGTTGCTGGACCCGTATTTCTCGGCCACCAAGCTGGCCTGGCTGCTGGACAACGTGGAGGGCGCGCGCGCCCGTGCCGATAAGGGCGAGCTGGCCTTTGGCACCATTGATACCTGGCTGCTGTGGAAGCTGACCGGGGGCAAGTCGCATGCAACCGATGCCACCAATGCATCGCGCACGCTGATATTCAATATTCACACGCAGCAATGGGATGACGAGCTGCTGGCCATGTTCAATATTCCGCGCAGTGTGTTGCCGGAAGTGAAGGATTCCAGTGCAGACTTCGGTTTTACCACGGCAGATTTCATTGGCGCGCCGGTGTGCATTGCCGGCATGGCGGGCGACCAGCAGGCAGCATTGATCGGGCAGGCCTGTTTTGCGCCGGGCATGGTGAAAAGCACCTATGGCACGGGCTGCTTCATGGTGATGAATACCGGTGCCACAGTTGTGCGCTCGCAAAACCGTTTGCTGAGCACGGTGGCCTATCGCCTGAATGGCATACCCACCTATGCCATTGAAGGCAGTATCTTTGTCGCTGGCGCGACTATCCAGTGGTTGCGTGATGGACTGAAGTTCATTGGCCAGGCATCGGAAACCGAATCCATTGCAGAGCGTACCGGTGATGCGCGTGGCGTGTATCTGGTGCCGGCATTTACCGGCCTTGGTGCGCCTTACTGGGACCCGCATGCGCGTGGTGCCATCATGGGCCTGACGCGCGATACCGGCATTGGTGAAATCGTGACGGCCGGCTTGCAGTCGGTATGCTTCCAGACGCGCGATCTGATGGAGGCCATGCAGCGCGATGGCGCCAGCAGCCTTAACACGTTGCGCATTGATGGCGGTATGGTGGTGAACAACTGGGTGTCGCAGCGCCTTGCCGACATTCTGGGTGTGCCGGTTGACCGCCCGCAGGTCACGGAAACCACGGCGCTGGGTGCGGTGTATCTGGCCGGCCTGCATGTGGGCATGTTTGAGTCGCTGGAAAAAATCAGCCTGCTGTGGAAGTGCGACCGCCACTTTGTGCCAACCATGGACGATGAAAAGCGCGACAGCCTGTACAAGGGCTGGCTTGACGCGGTGAGGCGCGTGGCATCTGCGGGCTGAGTCATTGTTTGAATGAAAGTGATGCAATAAAAAACGCCGCATGAAGCGGCGTTTTTTATTGGCAGAAGAGCAGGATGATCAGCGGTTAACGCCACCGGGCCCCACCACCAGAAACTCCAGCAGGGCCTTTTGCGCGTGCAGGCGGTTCTCGGCTTCGTCCCAGACGACGGAGCGTTCGTCATCCAGCATGTCTTCCGAGATTTCCTCGCCACGGTGGGCGGGTAGACAGTGCATGAACACGGCATCGGATGCAGCCATGTCCATCAGGCGCGGATTGATCTGGTACATGCTGAAGCGACGTTTGCGCACGCTTTGCTCGGACTCTTGGCCCATGCTGGTCCAGACATCGGTAGCAATCAGGTGTGAATCTTTGGCGGCATCTTCAGCGGTTTTTACCAGTTCAACATTGCGGGCGTATTTTTCCAGTAGTTCCGGGTCTGGCTCAAAGCCGTAAGGGCAGGCGATCTTCAGCTGGAAATCAAACTGGTGGGCCGCATGGATGTACGAGTTGCACATGTTGTTGCCGTCGCCAATCCAGGCAAAGGTCTTGCCCTGCAGGGCGCCACGGTGCTCGATGAAGGTCTGCAGGTCGGCAAGCAGCTGGCACGGGTGATGATCATCGGTCAGGGCATTGATCACCGGCACGCGTGAATATTCGGCAAAGCGCTCAATGATGTCGTGCGCAAAGGTACGGATCATCACTACGTCCACCATGCGTGAAATCACGCGGGCAGAGTCTTCTACCGGCTCACCACGGCCTAGCTGGGTATCGCGTGGTGACAGGAAAATGGCAGAGCCACCAAACTGGGCCATGCCGGATTCAAACGACACACGGGTGCGCGTGGATGATTTTTCGAAAATCATCCCGAGGACCTTGTTCTTCATGGGCTCGTAAACCACGCCTTCACGGTGCATCTTTTTCAGCACGATGGCGCGGTTGAGTACCTGTTGCAGTTCTTCGCGGCTGAAATCCAGCAACGTCAGAAAGTGACGCACACTCATGCTGCTGCTCCTTCGGAGAGGAAGGTACGCACAAGGGCAGAGATTTTTTCCACCAACAGATCTGCTTCTTCTGCATTGATGATCAGTGGCGGCAGCAAACGGATACGGTTTTCTGCACTGACAATCAGCAATACGCCGGCATCGCGGGCACGTGCCACGAGTTCGGTGCAGGGCCTGGGTAGTACAACACCCATCATCAGGCCGGCACCTTCCACGGTAACGCCCAGATCGCCCAGATTTTTCAGAAAGCCGGCCTTGATGCGCTCGCCCATGACGCGCGCATTTTCAATCGGGCCTTTCTGCAGTTCCCTGATGGTGGTGAGGGCGGCGCGGCAGCCGAGCGGGGTGCCACCATAAGTGGTGCCGTGATTGCCGGGGCCAAACAGGTCGTCGGCCTTGCCACGCACCATGCAGGCGCCAATCGGAAAGCCGTTACCCAGGCCTTTGGCCGTGGTCACCACGTCCGGCATGATGCTGGTGTGCTGGTAGGCGAAATACTTGCCGGTACGGCCGTTGCCGGTCTGGATTTCGTCCAGCATCAGCAGCCAGTCGTGCTTGTCGCAAACGGCGCGCAGTTGCTCAAGATAGCCAAAACCGTTCTTTGCCATGCGCACGCCGCTCTCGCCCTGGATGGGCTCGACCAGGATGGCAACGATGTTCGGGTTTTCGGCAGCAACCTTTTCGATGGCGGCGATGTCGTCATATGGCACGCGCACAAAGCCCTGCACCAGTGGCTCGAAGCCTTCCTGGATTTTCTTGTTGCCGGTGGCGGTCAGCGTGGCCAGGGTGCGACCGTGAAAGGAATTTTCCATCACGATAATGGTCGGCACATCAATGTTCTTGCGCTTGTGGCCATACATGCGCGCCAGCTTGATGGCGGCTTCGTTGGCCTCGGCACCGGAATTGCCGAAAAAGCACAGGTCCATGCCGGAGGCGTCACGCAAGGCATCGGCAAGCGCTTCCTGCAGGGGAATCTGGTACAGGTTGGAGGTATGCACCAGCGTGCGAGCCTGGTCGGCAATGGCTTCGGCCACGACCGGGTTGGCATGTCCCAGCCCGCAGACGGCAATGCCGGCGGTGGTGTCGAGGTAACGGCGGCCTTCGGTATCGAAAAGCCACACACCTTCGCCATGGGAAAAAGCCACAGGCTGCCGTGCATAGGTCGGCATGAGCGCGCTGGTCATAGGGGGTAACCTGCTGAATCTTGGATAAAAAACCGAACGAAAAAAGGCAGCCGGGCTGCCATGCCTGATGGTAACGGGAATAGGGCATATGAGCAATTTGCTGCAGGGGCCCTGCTGGTCGCGCAAATCAGGCGTTGGTGCTGTTGTTGTGTCGCCCTTGCAGGTATGGGCACTGGGCAGTGCCCTGCAAGTAATGAGCGTTTGCCATCATGAGACCGTCGCCAATACCCGAGTAAATCGGTAGAATATTGCCCATTGTTCCCTGTCAGGTAGTGTCCCCATGGATATCGAAGCCCTCATCAAGCAGCAGATCGCCGAAAACCCCGTCATCCTTTACATGAAGGGTACACCCCAGTTCCCGCAGTGCGGCTTCTCGGCCCGCGT
>JBASJP010000049.1:0-2000 GCA_049655345.1 Moraxellaceae bacterium | reverse complement strand
ATGTGTGATGGTGCCGTAGCAGCGGGCTGATGCGTCTGCCGAAGGTTTGATATACGCGGGATGTGCCGGACGGCGGAGGGAAGTCTGGGAATAAATGGCGGAAGCGGTGTCCTTTTCCGTATAACTCAAGGAGATCCACCGCCGTCCACTCGTCATTCTAAGTGCATGAAAATAAATGATTTGATCGTCCACCGGCATCCATTGAAATTCACGTCAATCCAGTGTTTTATGTGGGGTAAGATGTGGGTTAGATAAAATGGGATGAGTTTAGGATGCCAAAAAAGGCGATTGAGCTTTCCGCCCTTGCAGTGTCAAAGCTGAAGCAGGAGGGGCGTTATGCGGTGGGTGGAGTTGATGGTCTTCAACTGAACATCATTGGTCAGTCCCGTGTATGGATCCTTCGAGTCGTTGTTGGTTATCGGACCAATGCATCAGGCAATTCCGTTGCACATCGCCGCGATATTGGATTGGGATCATATCCTGCTGTTTCTCTCGCTGAGGCCAGAGAGGCTGCGCGTGAATACAGGAAAAAGATCCGTAGTGGCATTGATCCGGTACAGGATCGCCAGGCCGTCAAAGCCAAGATCCAGCTAGAGGCTGCCAAGACCAAAACTTTCAAGGAATGTGCAGAGGCCTATATCCAGGCCAATCGTGCGGGCTGGAAAAACGAGAAGCATATTCAGCAATGGGAGAATACGTTGGCAACGTATGCCTACCCTAAAATTGGTGGACTTCCGGTTTCCGAAATTGATACGGGAATGGTTCTGGGGGTCTTGCAGCAGCAGGTGGCTGTGGCTGGTAAGCCGCTTCCTTTATGGCTGGGACGAACCGAGACGGCTAGCCGGCTTCGTGGGCGCCTTGAGTCCATCCTTGATTGGGCTGCCTTCAGAAAGTTTCGATCGGGAGAAAACCCCGCGCGCTGGAAGGGCCACCTGGAACACGAGTTGCCGGCCAAGAACAAGGTGCAGCGAGTGGAGCACCACGCCGCCCTGCCATATTCGCAGATTCCAGTATTCATGCGGGAGTTGCGGCAGCGACCAGGCACATCTTCCCATGCCTTGGAGTTTGCCATCCTCACGGCAGCGCGGTCAGGAGAGGTGCGTGGAGCAACTTGGTCAGAAATTGATATCGCAAATGCACTATGGACAGTCCCGGCTACCCGGATGAAAGCAGGTAAGGAACACCGTGTTCCTTTGTCTCCAGTGGTAGTTGAACTGCTGCAGTCATTGCCCAGAGAGGATGGTAACGAGTTTGTCTTCATTGGCGCGCGAGGCGCGATGCTGTCGGATATGTCGCTAACGGCGGTACTTCGGCGGATGGGGTATGGCGGCCTTACTCAGCATGGCTTTCGCTCTACCTTCCGAGACTGGGCGGGGGAGACAACCGCCTATCCGCGTGAAGTTTGTGAGCATGCACTGGCACACAGGCTCGCTGATGGAGTGGAGGCCGCTTACCAGCGAGGAGACCTGCTGAAGAAGCGTTCCCAGCTGATGAAGGATTGGGCGGATTATTGTCGCGGGCATCTCTCTTCGCAGGGGGAGTCTGCTAATTAGCTGGCAGTACCTGAACGGTTGTCCTAGGGCAGCAGCGGTCGCTGTCCACGATGGCTTGGCCGAGAGCCCACTGCGGGTGGGAGAGGTATACCCGGCAACTTGACCGGTAGTAGTAGATGAGGCCCCCATCGTTGGCATGAAGGTGATAACTCATTTAGATCATGCATCCGTCTAGGTTTATGATGCAGATATGCTTAAAAATGATAAAACGCGTATTTTTGTGCCTTAAAACGTATTATTTTTATACTTAAAACGAGCTTATATCATACTTATAATGCGTATTAATATTTTTTAAGTTATTGTTTTATATGGGGTGGATTGGCTTTTAACAGGGCTATGTAAGGATTTGACGATTGTGATGACGTGAGTTGCCAGCAAGCCGCGGTGCTCTGTGATTACTTCAATTCTTTGATCCGGGGGAGTTCGTGCATGAACGGCACTATTAGG
>JBASJP010000048.1:0-14645 GCA_049655345.1 Moraxellaceae bacterium | reverse complement strand
TAGCCATGATGCCAATCAACGCGGCATAGCCCACCAGACGACCCCGCAGGAACTTGTACTTGCCACCCTTTTCCAGCAGGTGCTCGGTGGTGTAGCGGACCAGGCCGCGCTCATAGCCCATCTGGTCCATGACCGAGTCACAGGCATCAATACAGGCGGCACAGGAGATGCACTCGAACTGCAGACCGTTGCGGATATCAATGCCGGTAGGGCAGACCTGGACGCAGAGTGTGCAGTCGATGCACTCGCCCAGACCTTCGCTCTGGTAGTCCACCCCTTTCTTGCGGTTGCCACGGGGCTCGCCGCGCTGGGTGTCATAGGAAATGATCAGGGTGTCCTTGTCGAACATCACACTCTGGAAGCGGCCATAGGGGCACATGTACATGCACACCTGCTCACGTAACCAGCCGGCGTTCATGTAGGTCGCAACCGTGAAAAAGAAAATCCAGAATATTTCCCAGAAGCTCAGGTCAAACCGAACCAGTTCCATGGTCAGGATGCGGGCATCAGTAAAATAGCTGACGAAAGTGATAGCAGTGACAAACGCTACCGCCAGCCAGCCGACGTGCTTGAGGCTGCGACGAAGCACCTTTGCAAGACTGAGATTTGCCTTGTCCAGCTTGATGCGGGCATTACGCTCACCTTCGGTGATTTTTTCAATCCACATGAAGATTTTGGTCCATACCGTCTGTGGACAGGTATAACCACACCAGACGCGACCGGCAAAAACGGTCACCGTGAACAGGGCGAAGGCGGCCATGATCAGCAGCCAGGACAGGAAGAAGAAGTCCTGTGGCAGGAAGGTCCACCAGAAGATGTAGAACTTGCGATTGGGCAGGTCGAACAGCAGGGCCTGACGATCATCCCAGGTCACCCAGGGCATCAGCAGGAAGAGCCCCATGGTGAACCAGATGGTGTAAACACGAATTGACTGGAAAAAGCCGCTGATAGACCTTGCATGAATTTTCTCGCGCTTGGCGTAGAGACTCATGGTGGCTGGATTGGCTATGTTAACCGGGTCTGGAGACACATCCTTGGTCGGCAGGCGGGAAGGGCTTTGCTTGTCGCTCATTGTCGCGTGTCACGGCTTGAGGCCATGCTCCAAAGTGAATTGAGAAGCTTCCTTGCGCGAGAAGCTTGTCGATACACTCTAGTCTTTATTTTAACAGCTTTGGCTGAAGAAGAGTGTGTGCCTGCGGCATCATGCCGCAGGCACACCGTATCTTACTTTTTGTGTGACAGGGAGTAGACGTAGGCAGTCAGCAGATGGACACGCTCGGCGCCCAGAGCATCCTTTTGGGCCGGCATCTTGCCAGCACGACCTTCAGTGAGGGTTTTCTTCACGGCGGCCAGGCTGCCACCATAAAGCCAGATATTATCAGTCAGGTTGGGTGCTCCCAGCATCTGGTTGCCCTTGCCGTCAGCCCCATGGCAGGCCGAGCAGACTGCAAACTTCTCCTTGCCTGCAGCGGCCAGCTTGGCATCTGCCTTGCGACCAGACAAGGAAAGGACATGGTTGGCCACCTCATCAACACCGTTTGCACCCAGTGAGTCGATCCATCCAGGCATGATGCCATTGCGGCCATTCAGGATGCTTTCATGAATGTTCTCGGGGGTGCCACCGTACAGCCAGTCGTTGTCGGTCAGGTTAGGAAAGCCTGTTGCACCACGGGCATTTGTGCCGTGGCACACAGAGCAGTTGTTGGCAAACAGGCGGGCACCAATCTTCATGGCGCGTTCGTCGTTAACCAGTTGTTCGACGGGTACCTTGGCCAGTTCGGCATAAAGCTTGCCATACTGTTCGTTGTACTGCTTGTCCGCCGTGGCGTGCTCGCCGGCAGAGCTCCAGCCCAGGTAGCCCTGAAACTTGCCCATGCCGGGATACAGCATCAGATAGCCAATCGAGAACACGATGGTGATCCAGAAGAGCATCAACCACCAGCGCGGCAGCGGGTTGTTGTACTCACGAATACCATCATACTCATGTCCGGTCGTGCCATCTGCCGGCATGTCCGAAAGGTTCATCTTGCGTGTCCACATCAGCAGCCATGCACATCCAGCGATGTTCAGGACCACGATGGCGATGATGTAGTTGCTCCAGAAATTACTCATTCACTTTTCTCCCGCGTGCCCTGCAAACCCGCCTCAGGGCGGGACTGCGTCAGGATCGGATCATTTTCAAGCGGCAGTCTGCCGATATCTTCAAAGCGCTTGCGGTTACCTGGGCTGTACGCCCACCACACGACGCCCGCAAAGGCCAGAACTGCTGCAACGGTGGCGATGCTGTGCCAAGTGCCATAGTCCATGACTTACCTCTTCGACTTGATGACGGTGCCCAGTTGCTGCAGGTAGGCGATCAGCGCGTCCATTTCGGTCTTGCCCTGTACTTCATAAGGAGCCTTGCGGATTTCCTCATCGGTATAAGGCACGCCAAAGTTGCGGAACACTTCCAGTTTCTTGCTGGTGTGTTCGCCTGTCAGCTCGCGCTCGGCCAGCCAGGGAAAGCCCGGCATGTTCGATTCCGGCACCACGTCACGCGGGTTTATCAGGTGAGCACGCTGCCAGTCATCCGAGTAACGTCCGCCAACGCGGGCAAGATCCGGGCCGGTACGCTTGGAGCCCCACAGGAAGGGGTGATCCCAGACCGATTCGCCAGCCACGGAGTAGTGACCATAACGCTCGGTTTCAGCGCGGAGCGGGCGGATCATCTGGGAGTGGCAGACATGACAGCCTTCACGAATGTAGATGTCACGGCCTTCCATCTGTAGTGCGGTCAGCGGCTTCATGCCGGCCACTGGCTGAGTGGTTTCCTTCTGGAAAAACAGCGGCACGATTTCAACGAGACCACCAAAGCTGATGGCGACAATGATCAGCACGATCATCAGGCCAACATTCTTTTCAACTATTTCATGCGAGGTCGACATTATTTTCTTCTCCTCACTGGTTAGGCAGGTCGCGGGGTTCGGTATGGCGCAAGGTCATCCACACGTTGTAGGACATGACGAGCATGCCTGTGAGGATGATGATGCCGCCAACCAGACGACCGACGTAATACGGGAAGGTGGCATTGAGGGCTTCAACAAAGCTGTAGGTCAGCGTGCCATCCTGGTTCACTGCACGCCACATCAGGCCCTGCATGATGCCGGCAATCCACATTGATGCGATGTAAAACACGGTGCCAATGGTTGCCAGCCAGAAGTGCAGGTAAATCAGCTTGGTCGAATACATGGCCTTGCGGTCAAACAGACGCGGGATCAGCACATAGAGCGAGCCGATAGTGATCATGGCTACCCAGCCCAGTGCGCCGGAGTGCACATGGCCCACGGTCCAGTCGGTGTAATGGGAGAGCGCGTTCACGGTCTTGATGGCCATCATCGGGCCTTCAAATGTCGACATGCCGTAGAAGGACAGGGAGACGATCAGGAAGCGGACGATCGGGTCATCGCGCAGCTTCTGCCATGCGCCCGACAGGGTCATCATGCCGTTGATCATGCCGCCCCAGCTTGGTGCCAGCAGGATCAGCGAAAACACCATGCCAAGGGACTGGGTCCAGTCGGGCAGGGCGGTGTAGTGAAGGTGGTGAGGACCAGCCCACATGTAAACGGCAATCAGTGCCCAGAAGTGCACGATCGACAGGCGATAGGAATACACCGGACGGCCGACCTGGATGGGCACGAAGTAGTACATCATGCCAAGGAAGCCTGCGGTCAGGAAGAAGCCCACGGCGTTGTGGCCATACCACCACTGGATCATGGCATCCACGGAGCCGGCGTACAGGGAGTAGGACTTCCAGCCCGAAACCGGAACTTCAAGGTTGTTCACGATATGCAGTACGGCAATCGTGATGATGAAGGCGCCGAAGAACCAGTTGGCCACATAGATGTGGGAGGTCTGACGCTTGACGATGGTGCCGAAGAACACAATGGCGTAGCACACCCACACCACAGTGATCAGCAGGTCGATTGGCCACTCCAGTTCAGCATACTCTTTGGCGCTTGTCAGGCCGAGCGGCAGGGTAATGGCAGCCAGAACAATGACCAGCTGCCAGCCCCAGAAAGTGAACGATGCCAGGCCAGGAGCAAACAGGGTTGCCTGGCAGGTACGTTGCACTACGTAGTAACTGGCGGCGAACAGGCCGCAACCACCGAATGCGAAAATCACCGCATTGGTGTGCAGTGGGCGCAGACGGCCGTAACTCAGCCACGCGATATCAAAGTTGAGTGCCGGGAAGGCGAGCTGGGCGGCGATAATTACCCCCACCAGCATACCCACAACTCCCCAGACCACCGTCATGATGGCGAACTGCCGGACGACTTTCATGTCGTAGTCCGGAGTCACCGTGCTGGCAGCAGGTGCATGTGACATAACACTACCCTTGTGTGGAAAAGAAAACCGGAAACGTGCTGGTCATGAAGCGGCTGTCCTTAAGACCAGTAACACGAGAAAACTGCACAAAACCTGCCCTTGGGTGTCCTGAAGGCAGCTGTGACAAGCGGTGCACGGAGCGGGTACAACAAGAGCTCATCCGCTTCGCCTCCTGACAAAAATCAAAAACAGTCGAAAAACAGGCATTCAGGCTGGACCACACCCGAGGCTCCTAGTCTAGTCGATTTTGTAACGGCCAAATGTTGACATATATCAAGTGAATAGCGGGCTGAGGCGGCTTGTCCATATAACAGGGTGCATGGCGTTTAATCGCTATCCCTGGCCACCCGAATGCGGCGCGCATTCTATGAAAATGCCAGAAAAAGTGCATCGAAAAAGTGCGGCTACCCAGTCCGGGACATGCATTTTATACCGTTATTCCTTGTATTTCGTGATGGCGCTCTGTTTCGGTGCATTGAATCAGGCCGGTCAGCCAATTTATAGGGCCTAGCGGGGCCATCGGGGTGTTACCCGTGTTTTCCGCGAGCTATTCTTGCAACCCTGTATTCATCAAGGCGTCACGGATTGTGGTGTCTTGGCCGGACTGTTGATTATATCTTTATAAAACAAGGGGTTGGTCATGAAAATGATTACGGCGGTGATCAAGCCGTTCAAGCTTGATGATGTGCGTGAGGCGCTTTCCGAGATCGGTGTCACCGGGCTGACTGTGACCGAAGTGAAGGGCTTTGGCCGTCAGAAAGGGCACACAGAGTTATATCGTGGTGCAGAGTATGTGGTCGACTTTGTACCCAAGGTAAAGCTCGAGCTGGCTGTTCGGGATGATCAGGTGGATAGCGCCATTGAAGCGATCATGAAGTCTGCCGCTACCGGCAAGATTGGTGATGGCAAGATTTTCGTGACGGACCTGCTTCAGGTTGTGCGTATCCGTACGGGTGAGTCCAACGACGACGCTATCTGATAGTCGATGGCCTGTCAGACTTAATTCATTGATCCATAAAGGATTGTGGGGCTTTGCATGTTGCAACGTTCTGTTCGCGGCGGCGTCTTGCTGCTGTCCTCCCTGCCCGTCATGGCAGTGGGGGCTGATGGGGCTGTGCCCCTTGATACAGGCAATACCGCCTGGATACTGATGACAACGGCACTGGTCCTTCTGATGACCCTGCCTGGCCTGGCGCTGTTCTACGCCGGTCTGGTTCGGTCCAAGAATGTCCTGTCCGTTCTGATGCAGTGTTTTGTGATTGCAGCAGGGGTGTCCCTGTTGTGGCTGATTGGTCTTTACTCCCTCGCGTTTGTGGATGGCGGGAGCCTGAACCCGGTTATCGGTGGCCTGTCGAAGGCGTTTTTCATCGGGATCGGTCCGGACAGCATGAGCGGGAGTATTCCCGAGGTACTGTTTGCGGCATTCCAGATGACCTTCGCCATTATCACGCCGGCACTGATCATTGGTGCTTTTGCCGAGCGGATGAAGTTTTCCAGCATGCTGGTCTTCAGTCTGACCTGGACTGCACTGGTCTATGTGCCGGTGTGCCACTGGGTATGGGGTGGGGGCTTCCTTCAGCAGATGGGCGTGCTCGATTTTGCCGGCGGGATCGTGGTGCATATTACTGCCGGGGTTGCTGCCCTGGTGGCTGCCCTTGTGATCGGACCTCGCCGGGGCTTCCCCAAGCAAGCGATGCCTCCGCATAACATGACCATGACGGTCATTGGGGCAGGATTGCTCTGGGTCGGATGGTTTGGCTTTAATGCCGGTTCTGCCCTGGCTGCAAATGGCTCAGCCGGCATGGCGTTGTTTGTGACCCACATTTCGGCATCTGCAGGCGCACTGACCTGGATGGCACTGGAGTGGAGTCGGTTTGGCAAGCCATCCGTGCTGGGTGTCGTGACCGGCATGGTGGCAGGTTTGGGGACGATCACGCCTGCATCAGGCTTTGTTGGCCCCCTGGCTGCGTTGCTGATCGGGTTTTCGGCGGGCATCATTTGCTTCTTCGCTACGCACTTCGTCAAGCGCAAGCTTCATATTGATGACTCGCTGGATGTGTTTCCTGTGCATGGTGTTGGCGGGATTCTGGGTACCTTCCTCGTCGGTATTTTCTGTGCCCCACAGATTGGCATTTTCAGTGGCATGGGTTTTGGTGCCGGCAACGAGAGCATTGGTCAGCAGCTGTCCGTGCAGGTTCTGGCGATTGTGGTCACCATTGCTTACACCGCTGCCATTACATGGTGTCTGCTCAAGTTGACCAGCAAGCTGACCGGTGGACTGCGTCTCTCCGAGGAAGAGGAAACCGAAGGCCTCGATCTTGTACTGCATGATGAGCGTGGCTACGACATCCGGTAAGGTGTGCTGATCGTGATGCAGCCTTGATCATGAGCTCATATGAGAAGCCTCGCAGACATGATGTCTGTGGGGCTTTTTCATGTCAGGGCGCCAGGCCAGTTGAGCAGAATTGTCATGAAAACAGTATGTTTCGGGTTATTGCCAAGCCTCCGGTGCTCTTGTAGGGTACAGGCTCGATTCACGGGTGGGCTAGTGGCACGGGCAGTCTCTTGAGCCTTGCAAGTCCGCAGCCTCTCCTGAGTTGTAAGGTTCCCGACAGCAGCCCGCCCGGGCTGCGCCATATGCCTGAATTACTGGAGATACGACAATGGCTGTTTTCCTGTCTGAAGAGTGGTTTCGCGAAGTTGAAAAGCTGACTGAAGTGAAGGGCGATCTGGAAGTGCCCTCGGCACTGGCTTCGCTGGTCCTGAACGTGACGGTGACTGGCGCTCCTGCTGGCAACGTGGACATGTGCCTGAATGGTGGCCGTTTTGAACTGGGCCACAACAGCACTGGCTCTACCAAGCTGACACTGCCATCCGATCTGGCTCGTCGCATTTTTGTTGAGCAGGATCAGGCTGCCGGCATGCAGGGTTTCATGAGCGGCCAGATCAAGGTCGAAGGCGACATGAGCAAGCTCATGGCCATGCAGACTGCACGTCCTAGCGACAAGCAGAAAGAATTGCTGAAAGAAATCAAGGCAATCACCGAGTAATCGGTTCTCGCATAAAAAAGCCCACCATTGTGTGGGCTTTTTTATGCGTCACATCCGGACGCCATGTCAGGCCGACGTGAGTAGCTTGTCAACGATACGTTCAAGCTCGCCAAGGTTGCGGCAGCTCCATGCATGGGTGCAGGCAGGCTGGTAGCGCAACATCTCTGAGTCGCCACTTCCCCAGCGATTACGGCTTTCCGGATTAAGCCATATGACCTGTTTTGCACGGGCATGAAACTGATGCAGCAGGTCGGTGCGTGCATCCCCATTATTGTTGCGGGCATCCCCGAGAATGATCAGTGTGGTTCGGCGGTCTATGGCATGACGGGCAAGGTCATCAAGATCAGTAAATGCCTGACCATAATCCGTGCTGCCAAAGCCGTATGTGTCCATGACGGTGTCAATGGCACTCTCAAGTTGCTGATGCTCAAAAAATCCTGTCACTTCATGCAGCGATGACGAGAAGGCAAATGCGCGTAATTGCGGAATTACCTCTCTCATGCTGTACAGGAACATCAGCAGAAAGCGGGCATGCTGGCTGACAGACCGGCTGACATCGCAGACGGCAATGACACGAGGCTTGTCCTTGCGGATACGTCTCCATCGGGGCTCGGCAATAATGCCGTCGTAAGCAATGTTGTGGCGCAGGGTGGCTTTTACATCAAGAACCCCTCGGGCGGCCATGCGTTCACGGCGGCGATGCAATGTGATCAGGCGTCGTGCCATGCGTTTCACAACAAGTCCGGTGTCCCTGAACTCGCGCAGTGATGAAAAGTCGGCATCACGGATAATGGCGTCCCGGTCCTGATTGCGCGCCATCTGGAAGTAGCGCTCCACCGTTTCACGTATATTGCTGCGAAGACGCTGCCGGGCACTGCGCAGAGTTTCGGCGCGTTGACGTGCAAAACCGGTATCAGCAGCATCCAGGTTCTTGAGTTCCAGCTCCAGTTCATCAATGCCCATTGCCTGAAGCAGTCTGCGGCCAAACAGTCCCTTCTGGGTGATGACACGAATATTCTGCGGGCGTACCCGTTCAATTGCCTTTGCAAGCGAGAGTGCAAGCCCTTCACTGTCCGCTGTCAGCAGAAGCTGGCCGAGTTCAGATTGGGAGGGTTCATTGGGGCTCGGTGAGCTGCCTGAGCCTCCGGATCCTCCCGAGCCCTGGTTACCTTGTCCGGATTGTGGCGGGGGAGCGGCTGACGTGGCGTTGTTGTCCGTGGCACCTGAGTCGGTCTTGTTCGTGCTGATGCCAAACCTGAAGAAAGTCTCAAAGCAGCGCTCGAATATCTGGGTGTCTGGTACGCTTTTGGCCAGGGTGCACGATAAGGCATCATGAAACTGCTGCCGGTTTTCGTAACCAACGGCATGAATGGCCAGCACGGCATCAGCTACTTCCGGGGGGGATACAGGCAAGCCCTGATTCCGCAGCAGCGCAGCAAACTCGGTGAGTTTACGTTCCATTCCGATTTACCTGCCTCAGTAAAGCCGGGCTTTCCGGGTTACCGGTTTTTCAATAGCGCCGGAAGTTTCTCGCGCACACGGTCTACATCATCCTGATGCTTGAGCAGGACGGCCAGTGTCCGCTCTACCCAGGTGGCATCAAGTGCGTCTACGTTAAGCAATAACAACGTTCTGGCCCAATCCAGGGTTTCACTGACGGCAGGCACCTTGCGTAAATCCTGATTGCGCAGCTTTTGCACAAAGCTGACCAATGGCTCTCTGAGCTTGTCCGGCAGGCTGGGCACCTGGCTGGCCAGAATGCGGCACTCCAGGTTTTGATCAGGGTAAGGGATATACAAGTGCAGGCAGCGGCGTTTGAGTGCATCGGACAGTTCGCGCTGGTTGTTGCTGGTTAGCAATACCAGGGGTTTGGTTTGCGCATGCACGGTGCCGATTTCCGGAATGGAGATCTGGTAGTCAGAAAGCAGTTCAAGCAGGAATGCCTCGAACTCCTGGTCAGCCTTGTCAATTTCATCAATCAGCAAAACAGCTCCGGTGGGCGACTGCAGTGCAGAGAGCAGGGGACGGGGCTCCAGGAATTCAGGTGAATAGAAAATATCGCCAAACTGGTGCAGGCGTTCAACAGACTCGGCAAGGCCATGTGTGCCTCTGAGGATATCGCCGAGCTGTTCTTTCAATACCTGTGTGTAAAGCAGCTGCTTGCCGTATTTCCACTCATAGAGGGCCTTGCTCTCGTCCAGTCCTTCATAACATTGCAGGCGAATCAGGGGGCGCTCAAAGAGGGTGCTGGCGGCCTTCGCCAGTTCTGTTTTGCCAACGCCAGGCGGTCCTTCCACAAGAATGGGTTTTTCCAGTTGTGCAGCCAGGAAAAGTGTCAACGCGATGTTGTCGGAGGCGACATAACCCAACGTGTCCAGATCTTGTTGCAGGCTGTCTGCAGTGAAATTTTTGCTGGCAAAAAGAGTCATCAATGCTCCCGCATCATTCAGCCATTACCCAGGGACGATTATCCACCGGGTGTCGTGATACACAGAACGGCACACCAAAAACACGCTGGAGAAGATCCTTGTCTGCAAAGTCTTCCGGTACGGCATCAGCACACAGCTCACCCTGTCGTAGCACAATCAGGCGATCTGCGGTACGCAAGGCAAAGTTGATGTCATGCGTGGAAAAAACAACACAGGCACCGTCGTCCGACTCTTTCTTCAGTTGTGTGCGCAGGCGCTGCTGGTGAGGCAGGTCGAGAGCATTCTGTGGCTCGTCCAGAAGCCACAGGCGCTCCCCGGCAACGGGATGCAAACGCATTTGTAGCCAGGTACGTGCCAGTTGTACGCGCTGGCGTTCGCCGCCGGAGAGGCCGTCATAGTGGCGTGTTGCCAGCGTATCAAGCTCCCAGATGGAGAGGGCTTCCTGATAAAGGGTAATGGCTCGTTCGCCTGCTCCCCCATGAGGGTAGGCGGCAAGACACATGATGTCCCTGACCTGGCCATGCAAATAGTCTGCATGATGTTGCGGCAGAAAGGCACGGCGTCTGGCGAGCGTGTTCAATGGCCACGCAGAAAGTGCCTTGTCGTCCAGCAGGATCCGGCCTTGCAGCCGGGCGTTTGACAGATAGCGCCCCTCACCCGCGCATAACCGCAGAAGCGTGGATTTTCCTGCACCATTTGGTCCGATAAGAGCAATGCAACCAGATTGCAGCTCCAGCGAAATATCCTGAAGTACAGGGTGCGTGTTGAAGCTGCAGCCAACATGATCAAGCTGGAGTTTCATGTGTGACTCCTCCTGAGAAACAGCAGGAGGAAGGCGGGTGCACCAATCAGTGCGGTGAGGACGCCAACCGGTAATTCAAGCGGATAAATCAGTTGTCGTGCCAGCTGGTCTGCCAGAACGGCAAGGATGATGCCAAGAAAAATGCTGGCGGGCATGAGCAACCGGTGCTGTGTCAGCCCAAGCTTGCGTGCCATGTGTGGCGCCAGCAAACCGACAAACCCGATACCGCCGGATTGGGCGACCGCCAGCGCGACCAGCAGTGATGTCACGCACAGTATGCGACGCCGGAAGCGTCGGATATCAAGGCCCAGATGTATGGCCTCTGACTCCCCCAGTTGCCAGACATCCAGCGCCTGTGCCTGACGCCACGTCCATGCAATCGAAATGAGCAGGACTACCCAGCCTGTCAGCAGTAGTGGCCATTCTGCGAGAGTAAAGCTGCCCATCAGCCAGAAGGTGGCACTGCGCAACGCCGTTGCATCACCGATGCTCAGCAGGAGACTGACCAGCGCACCTGCCAGCGAGTTGATGGCAACCCCTGCCAGCAGCAGCTCGGCATTATTGCCGCTGAGCTGGCGCCCTATCAAAAGGATCAGACCCAGTGTTCCCAATGCGCCGGCAAAGGCACTCAGAGGCAGCAGCCAGAGTCCACCCAGTCCCAGACTGATCACCAGAACCGCACCCAGCCCGGCGCCTGCAGAAACTCCTAACAGTCCGGGCTCCACCAGCGGGTTGCGGAAAAAGTCCTGGAGCAGAAGCCCTGCCAGTGCCAGAGAGGCACCTGTAAACGCTGCCAGCAGTACGCGAGGCAGCCGAAGCTGTACCCAGACTTCTGGCGCCAGGTTGCGCATGTCGCCTGCGCCCAGACCCGAAAGGATCACGGCAGTGACGAGCAGAAGCAGGACAGTGGTTCGGGGACTGATCACGACGGAAATGACAGGAGGAAGGCAAAAGATGCCATAGCCTAGCTGGGTGATGCATGCTAAACCAGTGTCCAGTCTGTAATAGAGGCCATGACATGCTTAAAGGGTATGTAAATCCGGGGTTCACTGCCGTAGCTGATGCCTTCCGGCGAAATCTTCCAGTGGATGCTCAGGGCGGTGCTGCGCTGTGTGTCTACCATCGGGGCATCCCGGTGGTCGATATCTGGGCGGGGAGCAGTGACCAGCAGGGTACTCCATGGGCAGCTGACACCCTGTCACTGTCCTTTTCCACGACCAAGGGCATTGTCTCAACCCTCCTGCATACACTTGCTGACCGTGGTGAGGTGAACTATGACCTGCCCGTGGCCCACTACTGGCCGGAGTTTGCCCGTAATGCCAAAAGCAGGATTACTGTACGACATCTGCTGACCCATGAGGCGGGCCTGTATGGCATCCGTTCCCTGATCGCTGATGCATCTGAAATGCGTGACTGGGAGCATATGCTGCGTGTCATGGAGGAGGCTCCACCGGTACACGTTCCCGGGCAGAAGAACGGGTATCACGCCCTGACCTATGGCTGGCTGGTTGGCGGTTTGATTGAGAAAGTTGCCCGGCAACCGCTGGCAAAGACCTTGAAAGACGAACTGGTTGATCCGCTTGGTCTGGATGGTTGTCTTATCGGTGTTCCCGAGCCGGATCTGGTTCGCTGTGCAAAACTGATGGTGCCTGCGAAAAAAACAGAGTCAGCAGAATCAGGGCGGCAGCGAAGGAAAGGCATCAACTGGTCCAGAAGAGTCACTGAAGCAGTATTCAGTCTTGCCGGGTTTGATCAGGAAAAATTTCAGGATGCCATGTTGCCCAAAGGCATGAGCCGGTTCGACTGGAATGCTCCGGAAACCATGCAGGCCAGCATTCCCGGGGCAGGGGGAATGTTCACTGCGCGTTCCCTGGCCAGGATTTATTCCGTGCTTGCCAATAACGGGGAGTATGAAAGTGGGCGATTGTTGTCTGCGGAGACGGTCCGGAAAATGTCGACGGTACAAAATACGACGCGTGGCGACGTAATTCCTGTCCCGATGCGCTGGCGCCTTGGTTACCATCGCGTTTTCACGACGGGGCCACGCACACCGAATGCCTTCGGGCACTTCGGTTATGGTGGGTCAGGCGCATGGTGTGACCCGTCGCGAGAATTGTCACTGGGTTACACGGTCAATCATGGCAGTGGATCGCCGTTTGGCGATATCCGCATTTCGCGTATCAATACTGCGGCCATACGTTCTGTCGAGTCGTTGCTGTAAGCAAGGTGTCACACATTATCCACGCCAATAAAAAACGCCCTGAGGAGGGCGTTTTTTATTGGCTCATCCTGAGGTCAGGCATTTTGCACTGATCCCGCAAGATGTGGCTTTCCGCTTTTCAGGTCACTCAGGCCAAAGGTAAAACCGCCATTGGCTTGTGGCTCGGAAAGGAAGGCAACCTTTGCAGGCAGTAACACAGGAAGCTTGAACTGGACATCTACCGTGCAGGCATCAGGGAGCCGGCCTTCAAGTGCAGACAGGCAGCGAGCCTTTGACCACATGCCATGGGCAATTGCCCGTGGAAAACCAAACAGCTTGGCGGTGAAGGCATACAGGTGAATGGGGTTCCTGTCGCCGGAGATGGCGCCATAACGGCGTCCGGTATCACCAGGAACGGTCCATTGTACGTTCGCTACCGTAGTGCGAGCGGTTTGTGCCGCAGAACGAGGGGCGGAGGGCTTTTCTCCTTCGCTTCCTGCCTGACGACGAAGCATCGTGCTGGAGCATTCCCACACAACTTCTTCACCTGATTTCAGCGTAGTCAGGATGTCAAACTGGACGCCTTTGTCATGCGGGCGCAGATTGGCCGGCTTGACGATGATGGTCAGAACTTCGGATGCATTAATCAGGCGATGCTGGGTAATCCGGTTCTGGATATGCACCATGCCCATGGCGGCAAACGGAAACGACGGGTCTGTCATCAGACTCATGTGCAGCGGGAATCCCAGCACAAACCCGTACGTTAGTGGCAGTGTGTCACGCTGGCTGAAGCCACAGACACGGTTATAGGCTGCCAGATTGGCGCGATCAATTTTTACATCACGCATGACCAGTTCAAGGTCAGGCAACTCCTTTCCCTGCTTGCCGGAAAGGCTTCCCAGGACTGCCCGGGAGTAGAGTGTGGCGGTGCTCGGGAGTGTCGTGATTTCGCGTACGGTCATTTTCATGACTCCAGTAGGTTAAAAAGGAGGGGCGCATTGTCCCCTCGCTGTTTCAGCCGGATCAGGCACCAATAAGAGACTGACCGCAAACGCGCACGATGTTGCCGTTCACGCCAGCAGAGGCGGGGGAGGCGTACCATGCAATTGTTTCTGCTACATCCACTGGTAGACCACCCTGCGACATCGAGTTCATGCGGCGGCCGGCTTCGCGAATGGCAAACGGAATTGCTGCAGTCATCTGGGTTTCAATAAAGCCCGGTGCCACGGCATTGATGGTGATGTTCCTGGTGAACAGGGTTGGCGCCATCGACTGCACGATACCAATCACACCAGCCTTGCTCATGCCATAGTTGCTCTGGCCCATGTTGCCGGCAATGCCGGAAATGGACGACACGCAAATGATGCGGCCATTGTCGCGGATCATGCCCTGCGCCAGCAGTTCATCATTGATGCGCTCTTCCGAGGACAGGTTGATGTTCATCACCATGTCCCACTGCTGCTGGGTCATGTTGGCCAGGGTCTTGTCACGGGTCACGCCAGCGTTGTGCACAATGATGTCCACACCGCCATGATTCGCCTTGATGTGTTCTGCAATTTTCTGTGGCGAATCAGCAGCAGTAATATCCAGGGCCAGTGCAGAGCCGCCAATCAGGTTGGTCACCACGCGCAGGTCATCGGCCAGTGCCGGAATATCGAGGCCGATAACATGAGCACCATCACGTGCAAGTGTTTTGGCAATTGCTTCACCAATGCCACGTGATGCACCCGTGACAAGAGCAACCTTTCCAGCCAGCGGTTTTGCCCAGTCGAGGCTCGCAGCTGTTGCCGACGGGAATA
>JBASJP010000047.1:0-1790 GCA_049655345.1 Moraxellaceae bacterium | reverse complement strand
GCAGTGGCACGGATGAACGCTGCACCTTGGCCATCAACTCTGCACCCACCCACAGCGTATACAGCGATGCCGCCACGGCCGGCGCATCAAGTCCCGGGTCTAGCGAGCCATCGGCCTGGCCAGCGCGAATGGTTTCCCCCAGACGTGCCTCTACCTGCTGCATGCCAGCCACCAGCGCCTCGCGCATTGGCTCGGACAAGTCTGATACTTCGCCCGACAGTTTCACGGCCAGGCAGGCCTGCTGGCAGTTACCGGCCTCATGGCTGGCCCAGCGCCAGTAATAGTCCAGCAGACACTCGCGTGCCGTGCCATCCGGCCGCGACATCAGCCTGTCGAACTGGCGGGCGTAGTGCTCGAAATACCGCACCAGCATGTCCACGCCAAAGGCTTCCTTGGACTTGAAGTAGTGGTAGAACGAGCCCTTGGGGACATCAGCCCCGGACAGAATTTCGGCCAGACCAACCGCCGCAAAGCCCTTGCCCCGGATAATGGCTTCGCCAGTAGCCAGCAAGTGCTCGCGGGTATCCTTGTAAGGGGTGTCGTTACGCATGGTCATGCCCTGAATCAATATGGCCACTCTAGTAGACCGACCGTCTAGAAGCAAGGCTAATGGTCGTCAGACAGCTCATGGCCCGGGACAAGGATTACAGGACCTTGCCCTCTCCCTCTTTCAGCACGACAAAGCGGGCGGGCGCTACCCCATGCTTTTGCAGGGCCTCCGCCAGATCCCTGACCGGGCGATCGATGGTTTCGTCGGTGAGCTGGAAGGTATTGAAATGGATAGCCACAGACACATCCGCATCCAGATCCTGATGCGCTTTCACGGCATCATCCGGATTCATGTGCACCGGCCCCATGAACCAGTACGGCTCATAGGCGCCGATCGGCAATAGTGCCAGTCGCGGCTTGCCGAGGCGTTCCCGTATTTCGCGGAAGTGCGGGCCGTAACCGGTATCTCCGGCAAAGAACATGGCGCCCGCTGATGTCTCCACCCACAGCCCGCCCCACAGGCTCATGTCACGGTCACGCAAACCGCGACCGGAAAAATGCTGCGCCGGCACAAAATGGATTTTCATGTCGCCATGCGTGATGTGATGCCACCAGTCCAGCTCGCTGACATGCCTGATACCATTTGCATGCAACAGTGCGGAATTGCCAAGACCGGTAACAATGTGCGGATGATCCCGTCGCTCCAGCCACTTCAGTGTCGCCAGATCGAGATGGTCATAATGGTTGTGACTGAGCAGCACCACGTCAATCGGGGGCAGATCCTGCAAGGCAACACCCGCCGCACGCACACGGCGAGGGCCAACATAATTGAACGGGCTCACCCGCTCGGACCACACCGGATCAGTGAGCAGGTTGTAGGGGCCGATCTGCAGCAGCATGGTGGCATGATTGATGAACGTTACACGCCAGTCGCGGATCTGCGTGGAGTGGCGCTCTGGTGGCGGCGTGAATTTTTCATTCTCCACCCAGCCGGGCCAGCGCGAGGGCTGGCGATTACGCAGCCAGGTAAATACCTGTCCCAGGTCACGTGCCGGTACGGCAGTGTTGAAAAACTGCTCCCCGTTGCAGTGCTCCGTCACCGGATAACGATGCGCCGGACGGGCCAGCAACCTGTCACGCGGCTTTTCCACCCGCAGGTGCGGTTCGTGACGACGGGAAGGTTTGTCTGCCATGCGAAAATCCTGTGCCTGGTGAAAAAGTGCTGTCTGCACGAAACCCTAAACGAAACCCTACCGCCGCAGATAGACAAGCAGCGCATCATGATCCGAACTGCCCACGGC